>JAERMP010000294.1 GCA_016844515.1 Thermoleophilia bacterium
AAGAACGGATGGAGAGAGAGCAAGAGCTCTCTGTCACTTCTCACGAGGATGATCCCAGTATTCTCACGACCTTGATCCCACCTCCCGGGACCTGTTCTGGATTCTACGCCGAAGGCCGTGGTCTCACGCAACCCTCCTCTTGCGCTGCGACCGCTGGATCCGGGGGGCGACCGAGGGCTCCCGCTCGCCGGGTCGCTGTCGCTTGCGGTAGCTCTCGCCCTCCATCACGACCTGGTAGGCGTTGTGGGCGAGCCGATCGAGGGCGCTTTGCGCCAGGATCGGGTCGTCGAAGAGGGGGATCCACTCGTCGATGGCGCGGTTGCTCGTGACGATCGTCGAGGCGCGGCGATGGCGCTCGAGGATCACCTCGTAGAGGTCGCTCGACTGTTGCGCCGTGAGGCGGCGGAGCCCGAAGTCGTCGACGATGAGGAGCTCCGGCACGAGGAGCCGGCGCAGGACCTTCTCGGTCGAGTGGTCGGCGCGCGACTGATGCAGGAGCTGGAACATCCGGTCGGCGCGTAGGCACAGGACCTCGTAGCCCGCGCGGCAGGCGGCGTGGCCCAGCGCGCCGGCGAGGAAGGTCTTGCCCACGCCCACGGGTCCGAGGAAGATCACGTCCTCCTGGCGCTCGAGGAAGCCGAGGGAGAAGAGATCCTTCACGCGCTCGCGGTCGAAGGTCACGGGCGCGTTCCAGTCGAAGCCCTCGAGCGTCTGCTCCTCCTCGAAGCCAGCGCGGACGAGGCGGAGGGAGAGGTTCTTCTGGTCCCGGCGGTCGACCTCGTCCTGGAGCACGAGTTCCAAGAAGTCGAGCTCAGCGAGCTTCGTCTTGCGGGCGTAGGCCACCCGGTCGGGCAGTGTCGCCAGCAGGCCCGAGAGCTTGAGGCGCTTCATCACGGTCTTGAGCGAGGGACGGATCTCCATCGGGGGGGGTCTCCTTCGGGTGGGTGAAGCTCCCGGCGGGACGCAGGAAGCGAGCCGTCGGGAGCAGGACGAGTTGTCCGCGAGGAGCGGAGGGATCGAGCTCGCGGCGGTCGAGTCCGTGCTTCACGATCGCTTCGACGCGCCGGACGTTGAAGAGCTCGAAGTAGACGGCTCGGTGGCAGGCGGCTTCCACCCGCGGTCGGCCGTACTTGTTGACGAGGCGCAGGAGCTTCTGGCCCTGGCGCAGCTTCGCCCACGGGAAGGGCCCGGCGAGGAGCTTCTCCATGAAGCGGCCCGTGTGCTCGCCCTGGCGGCGGGCCTCGCAGAGGAGCAGTTCTGGATCGCGCATGGCGTAGGGCGCGAGCTCCTCGGGGTAGTCGAGGTAGTCGGTGGAGCGAGCGCCCTCGGCGACGCGCTCGTGCGTCTTCACGCACTCGCCCTCGACGTGGATGCGGATGAGCTTCGAGTCGCCGCGCACCCAGACCGTCTTGCCGACGTGACGGGTCGGCACGGAGTAGAGCCCCTTCTGGAACTGGATGTGGTGGTCGGGGTGGACCTTGCAGCTCGCCCACGCGGGCGGATCGAACCGCTCGCGCACGAGCGGTTGGAGTGCGGGCTTCTCCGTCGTCTCGAAGACCGCGAAGGGACGCTTGCGGGTCGTGCCGTGCACGCGCTGGCCCGCGACCCCGAGGCACCAGCGCACGGCCTCACGCTGCACGTGGTTGCGGTCGAGCCACGTCTCGCCCCGGAAGAAGTTCTCCCGCAGGTACTGGACCTGGCGCTCGACGTGGGGCTTGCCCTTCGGGTGCCGGGGTACCGCAGCGTCGACGACGAACCCCCGGTAGCCGGCGTACTCGGCGAAGGTGCGCTGGAAGACGGGGTCGTAGCGGTCGGCCTTCGTCACCGCCGCCTTGAGGTTGTCGAGCACCACGCGAGCCGGGACGCCCCCGAAGAAGGCCCAGGCGTCCTCGAGACCCTCGATCAGATCCGAGAGCTTCTGCGAGTGCGTCACGTGGACGTACTGGTGGCGGCTGTAGACGAGGGTGACGATGAGCGCGTGAACCACACACCGATGTCCGGTCTCGGGATCCGGCACGAGCCCCAGGCGACCGAAGTCCACCTCGGCGACCTCGCCCGGCGCCACGTCCGCGACGCGCACCGTGAGTCGCCTCGCGTCGGCGAAGCCGCAGTGCTTCGTGGCGAAGCGGTGGAGCGAGCTGTAGGGGACGTCCACACCCTGGCGCTCGAGAAGCTGTCGGACCTTGGCCAGCCGCAGCCCGCGGCCGCCCTCCTCGGGCTCGAGCCACGCCCGGATCTGCGCTTGGTGGGCGAGCAGGCGCGCCTCGCTCTCCCCGGGACCCGGCTCCCTCGGCACCGGACGCAGCCGCTTCGCGACGCCGAGCGCCAAGGCCTCGTCGGGCTCGACGAGCATCGGCGCCCAGCCGAGCTCCCGGGCGAGCGCCACGTAGCGGCGGATCGTCGAGCGGCTGTGACCCGTCACGCGTGCGATCGCGCGCTGCCGCTCGCCCCGGTGAACCCGGCGCAATACCTCGAGAACTTCCCACATCCCGATCTCCCGGTAGGCCATCCTCCGACACCCTCCTCGGTGCCGGAGCGTGGCCGAGCCAGGCTCCCAGGGGTGGGATCAAGGCCGCGAGAAAACCGCGACCCGAGTGGGATCATGCCCGTGAGAAAACCGCCGTTCAGGTGGGATCAAGGTCGTGGGAAATGACACGGCTCGCGTCTCGGAGTACTACGACGGGCAGATCGAGGACGTCTCCG
>JAERMP010000115.1 GCA_016844515.1 Thermoleophilia bacterium
AGGCCAGGGATGTGCCCGAAGCACGTCTTCGTTGAGCTCGATCCCCCAACCTGGCCCGCTCGGGATGTGCAGCTCTCCGGCGGAGATCTCCGGTATGGCCGAGACGAGCTCGTCGCGCCAAGGGACGTCGTCGACGTCGTATTCGAGGATCCGCGCGTTCGGGATCGCGGCGCACCACTGCGCTGCGATGAACGTCGCGAGGTGCGAGTAGTAGTTGTGCGGCGCGCAGCTCACCTCGAACGTCTCGGCGAGATCCGCGATCTTCTTCGCCTGGTGAAAGCCGTTCCAGATGACGTCGACAGAAGCGACGTCCATCCCGCGCGCGTCGAAGTACGGCCGGAAGTCGCGGCTCCCGTAGAGGTTCTCTCCCGAGCACACCGGCATTGGGGCGACGTGCCGCACGTGCGCTAGCGCGCCGGGATCAAAGAGGTCGACCTCGAGCCAGAGGAGGTCGAAAGGCTCCAGCGCGCGCGCGACGCGGACGCACCCTTCTGGCTCGAGGTTGAAGTTGAGATCCACGATCGGCCGTGCAGCGCCTCCGGTTCCCTCTGCGAAAGCCTCGAGGAGGCGGACGAGCGCATCGGAGATCTCGGTTGCCTGCAGCGTCCCACCACCCTCGTTGAAGTGCTGCGAACCCCTGCTCGACGACCTCGCGGCCGAGCGCGGCGACGTCGTCATAGGAGCCGAGCTTCGGCGTTCCGGTCGCCTCCCAGGCTCGTGCCCGCGTCGTCCCGCAGTGCGACCAGTACATCGGGATGCGGTCCCGCGTGGGCCCGCCGAAGAGCTCGTAGACGGGCACGCCGAGCGCCTTCGCCTTGAGGTCGAGAAGCGCGTTCTCGATCCCCGCGAGCGCCTTCGCGATCACGGAGCCCGGGCTCTGGCGGGTGGCACGGTAGAGATCCCAGTAGATCGCCTCGACCGGCCTCGGATCACGGCCGACGACGAGCGGCGCGAGATCTTCCACGATTCCGGCGAGCCCGTGCGGAGATCCGTGTGAGTCCGTGATCTCGGCCCACCCGACGGACCCGTCGTCGGCCGTGGCCTTGAGGAAGATCCACGGTCGCCAGCCGGCGTCGCAGAAGAGCGTCTCGAGACTGGCGACCTTCACGAGGCCTGAGCATACGGGGGACGGCCGATCGCAGGCAGCGCCGCTCTGCCGCTCGCGACAAGACGCTCTGCGCGCTCCCAGTCGTCCTCGTCGTCCACGTTGAAGCCCTCATACCCTTCGGTGAAGAACGGGGCGACGACCTTGCCTTCTCGCGTCCCCGTCTCCGTGACGACTCGCGTCCAGGCGATCTCGAGCGCGCTGTTCTGGATGTAGACGGGCGGAAGAGCCTGGTACTGACCAGCGTGCCAGGTGACCTCGAGATGCGATTGATCGAGGAGCGGGCGCATGAGCCGCCCGCCCTCCTCGAGGACCCAGGTCTTGCCGGGGTGCTGTTTCACGAGCTGCACGGCGCGAAGCGAGTCCGCCTCAGGTGTGGCGACGAGCTGATCGAGCCCACGACGAACGGCGTCCGAGCCCCTGAACGGGTTTGTCGCGCGAACCAGCGCGAAGAGGTCGTAGCGCTCGGGCATCGCCTCGAGCGTGAAGCGGAGCCACTCGATGTCGGGCGAAGTGGACGTGGCGTACTCGGGCGGGCGGAGGAAAGGCACGTCGGCGCCGTACCAGCGGGCAACGTCCGCGATCTCCTCGGAGTCCGTCGACACGACGACGCGCTCGAAAACGCCGCTCTGCAGCGCAGTCTCGATTGCATACGCAAGGAGCGGGTGGCCGGCGAGCCGGCGTACGTTCTTCTGCGGCACGCGCTCGGAGCCCGAGCGAGCCGGTACGAACGCCACCGCTCCAGGGGCGCTCACCTGAGCCCGGCCGCTGCTGCGAGCTCCGTCAGCGTCGGACAAGGCACGTCGAGCCTGTCCGCTGCGCGGAGCACTGCGCCGAGGATCGCATCGAGCTCGGAATGACGGCCTGCAGCGACGTCACGTGCGGCCGACGTCGTGGTCTCATCGGCCAGCTCGTCGATGATCGCCCACTGCGCGGACGCACGCAGGCCGACCCCATCGGCCTGAGCAATCGCGCACGCCTCGGCGATCCCGTGCTCGAGACGCGGCCGCCAGGCCGGATCGTCGCGCAACTCGCCGACGGTACGCCCGGACGCGGCCGTGGCTGCCGCGAGCGGAGCGATCCTCGCCAGTTTGTGCCAAAGCACGCGCTTCTCGTTCTGCCCGACACGTACGTCGAGCTTGGCCTGGCGGAGCAACTCCGCCACGGCCTCGACGTCGCCGCGCGGAAGACTCTCCGAGGCAATGGTGATGAGCGGCGACGGCGTCGCCTCGATGATCTGAACCCGCCCGACCCGATAGGCCTGAAAGTGCGAGATGGTGCCAGCGGCGACTCGGCCGTCGAATCGCGCTCGAAGCGGCTCCATGTGCTCGAGGCCGTTGAGAAGAGGCACGACGACGCCTTCCGAGACCGCTGCCGGGTCGATCCGCTCGATCGCCTCCTCCAGCATCGGCGCCTTCACCGTCACGAGGAGCAGACCCACCGGCTTGACGAGCTGCTCGGAAACCTCGACGCGGGCTGTGAGGGTTCCGTCGCGGGACTCGACCACGAGCCCGGCGAGCGCGATGAGGCCAGCAGCCTCCTCGTGCGCGACGCAGATGGTGTGAATCCCGGCAAGGGAGAGCCGCACGGCGAGCGAGCCTCCGACGGCCCCTGGGCCGAGGACTGCGACGGTGCGGTTCATACCTTCATGGGATCGGTGACCAGATTCACGACCTTCAAATCGGAATACACGTCGAGGGCCTCGACCCCTGCCTCGCGCCAGCCCGTTCCCGAGTCCTTGACGCCGCCGAAGCCCATGTGTGGCTCCGATCCGTGCGTTCCGGCGTTGACCACCACGACGCCCGCCTGGACACGCTCAGCAAAGCGCATCGCGCGATGGACGCTTGCGGTGTGGATGGCGGCCGTGAGCCCGTACGGCGAGTCGTTGACGAGAGCGATCGCTTCGTCGAGATCGCCGACCCGGTGGAGCAGGGTCAGGGGCCCGAACAGCTCGGTACGCGAGATCTCCGCGTCGGAGGCCGCATTCTCGACCACGGTAGGAGCGAAGTACCATCCGGGCCGGTCGAGGCGCTGCCCGCCGCAGAGCATTGTCGCCCCTGCAGCGGTCGCTCGCCCGACTGCCTCTGAGATCCGCTCGACGCTTTCGCGGCTGATGACGGGTTGCGGCTCGAGATCTCGCACGCCGGCGAGCAGGCGCTCGCGGAAGGCGTCGTAGACGTCGTCGAACACGGCAAGCCGGCTCGCCGAGGCGCAGCGCTGTCCGGCGTTCGAGAACGCGGACGCGAGTGCCCAGCGAACCGCCGAGTCGAGGTCGGCGTCGTCGCACACGACGAGGGCGTTCTTGCCGCCGAGCTCGAGGCAGACCTTTGCCAGCCGGCGACCTGCGGTCTCGTTGATCCAGCGTCCGGTCGCAGCGGACCCGGTGAAGCTCACGAGATCGACGTCGGGATGCTCGACCAGCGGGGCTCCGGCCTCCGGCCCGAGGCCGTGGACGATGTTCAGGACACCGTCCGGGACGCCCGCCTCACGGGCGAGCTCGCCGAACAGCCAGGCCGACGCGGGCGCGTGCTCTGACGGTTTCACCACGGCCGCGTTCCCGCAGAAGATCGCAGGAAACGCCTTCCACGCAACGTTCGGGAGCGGCGTGTTGAAGCTCATGATCAGCGCAACAACGCCAAGAGGCTGGCGCACGGTCAGCACCGTTCGATGAGGCATGCTCGCTGTCGTCGTGCGCCCGTAGGAGCGACGTCCTTCCCCGGCTACGAACAGCCCCATCTCGACGGCGGCGTCGGTCTCTCCCAGGGCGAGCGCGAGCGGCTTTCCCGTCTCCTCCGCGACGATCGCGGACGCTTCCTCGCGCCTCTCGCGGAGCAAAAGAGCAACCTCGCGAACGATGTCGCCGCGCTCGACCGCGGTTCGCTCGGCCCACTCAGGTTGAGCGGCCCGCGCCGCGGAGACGGCAGCGGCGACGTCCTCTGCCCCCGAGCGCGCGGCCCGGCACAGGAGCGTCTCGTCCGCCGGGCGAAGCTTCTCTATGGACTGTCCCGATGCTGCCGGAACGGCACGACCATCGACGAAGTTCGAGATCTCTGTCGGGACTACCAAGCAGACCAGCCGCCGTCGACGACGACGTTCGAGCCGGTGACGTACGACGAGGCGTCCGACGCGAGGTAGACAACGGCGCCGAGCGCCTCGCCGGCGTCGAGCATCCGACCCATCGGGGCCCGCGACGCGTACGCCTCGAGGAACTCCGCGGGCTGGTCGTTCTCCACGCCGGCGAGCGTCAGCGTGTTCACGCGCACGCCTGCCTTCGCCCAGTACGTCGCGAGGTAGCGCGTGAGGTTCAGGATCGCCGACTTCGAGACCGAGTAGGAGACAGGCTTCACGAAGGTCTCACCCCGCTCGCGCCTGAACGCATAGAGATCCTGAACGGGCGAGAGGAGCCCGTAGACCGAGGACACGTTGATGATCGAGCCTCGGCTCTCGCGCGCCATAGCGCCACCGATCACCTGGCAGCACAGGAGCGTCCCCTTGACGTTCACGTCCATCACCGCGTCGAACGACGCCTCTGGATAGTCCTCGAACGGGCCGACGTCCTCCACAGGTGCGTCGGGAGGTGAGTCGAGACCCGCGTTGTTGATCAAAACGTTGGGGACTCCCCACTCGCCCTCGATCTCACGCGTCGCCCGCTCGATCGATGCCCGGTCGGTGATGTCGACGTCGTACGCTCGAACCCCGTCCGGAGCGGTTCCGACGGCGACGTCGAAGCTCGCCACGCGCATCCCGCGCTCGGCGAGTCCGGCCGCGTAGACGCGCCCCAGTTGCCCCATCCCGCCGGTGACGACGGCGATGCGGTCGGAGAGGTCGAACAGCGGGTCCTTCATGCGGCCTCGCGCTTCGCAAGCCAGACGGCGTCGCAGAACTCACGGACACACCCACGGCCTCCGTCGCGCGTAAGGACGAGCCGCGCGAGCGGAACGACCTCGGCCCATGCATCCGCAGGCACGACCGGCAACCCGACCGCGGCGAGGCACTCGGCGTCGTTGACGTCGTTCCCCACATAGGACGTCTCGGCGAGCGAGACACCGCGGCGCTCGACCTCCGCGTGGAGCACCGGGAGCTTGTGCTCGACGCCCTTGATGCAGTCGGCGCGCATCTTCCGCGCGCGAGCCGCCACCGCATCGTTCGTCTCCGACGTGAGGATCAGGTACTCCACGCCGACCTCGTCCAGGCGGCGCAGCCCCATCGTGTCGCCGCGGAAGCACGCGACGCTCTCCTCGCCTCGATCGTTCGTCCATACGCGGTTGTCGGAGAAGACTCCATCGAAGTCGAAGACGGCGAACCGGACGGCGGTGAGGTCGATCACGCCTGCTCGGCGCCGCGAGCGGCCAGCTCCTCGGCCGGTTCGACGTCCTCGAACGTGATGTCCTGGTCGGAAACGAGCGCGTGCTCGAGCCGCTGCCCGAGCAGGCTGTCGAGCTCGTTGGGGGGGAGCCCTCCGTCGGCAGGCGATCTGGCGATCACGTCGCCCGGGCCGAGGACGTGCCCTGCGGGCAGATCCCGCGCCGCGACGAGCTTCTTGCCCATCTTCTCGAGCGGGCGCTCCTCGCTCGGCAGCGGTCGCTTCACGCCGTCTCCGAGCGCCTCCGGAACACGCCGTAGATCGCGAACGAGCCGGCGCATTCCCTCCGGCATGAGCGAGAACGCGTGATCCGAGCCCTTCCACGCGTGGTTGAGGGTGAAGTGCTTCTCGAGAACCCGGGCCCCGAGCATGTAGCCGACCAACGCCATCGCAATCCCGGACTGGTGGTCGGACAGGCCGATGACGAGCTCCGGAAATCGCTCGCGGTACGTCTCGATCACCTGCAGGTTGAGCTCGTCGACCTCGCAGGGATACGAGGCGGTGCACTGCATCACGCAGAGCTGGGAGTTGACGGCCGTGATGATCTCGACTGCCCGCTCGACGTCCTCGAGCGTGCCCCCACCGGTCGAGAGGAAGATCGGCTTTCCAAGCGCCGCGACGTGGCGGAGCAACGGCGTGTTCACGAGATCCGCCGAGGCGATCTTGAACGCAGGCATCCCGAGCTCGGCGAGAAAGTCCGAGCTTTCCTCGTCGAAAACCGTGCCAAACAGCGTGATGCCCTCCTCGCGGGAGAACTCGCGCAGCTCGAGCCATTCGGCCGCGGACAGCTCGAGCGCCTCACGGTGCTCGCCGTACGTGGCGCCGAAGGAGTGCTCGTTGTCGTACGGCGAGTCGTACAGCTCACGCGTGTAGAGGCGTCGGTTGTCGCGCTTCTGCAGCTTGACCGCGTCGACGCCGCACTCCTTGGCGGCATGAACGAGCGCCTTGGCCTTCTCGATGTCGCCCTGATGGTTGTGACCGATCTCGGCGATGACGTACGCGGTACCGTCTTGCGCGATCTTCTTGCCGGCGACGACGAGCTCAGGCACGGGGCGATGGTACTAGTGGTTGCTCCGGGACGTACGGCACCCCTTCGCGCGGTTGCGAACACAGCGCATGCCGTCGTCCTCAGTCGGCCACATACCTTCTGGTATGCGGCCTCCCTGCGTCCTAGGCCTGCTCGGTTCTCGCCGGCGAATGGGCACCGAACTTCCCGGAGAGACCACTAGCCTTGCGCTGATGTCGCACGCCACTCCTCCACGCTCACGAGTGCCGATCCTCGCGCACCTCGACCTGGACGCGTTCTTCGCCGCGGTCGAGGAGTTGGAGAGCCCCGAGCTCCGCGAACGACCCTTGGTGGTCGGGGGCGATCCACACGGAAGAGGTGTCGTCTCGACGGCGAACTATGCCGCGCGGAAGTTCGGGATCCACTCGGCGATGAGCGCGGCGGAGGCGCTCAGACGCTGCCCGAACGCGGTCTTCGTGCGCCCCCGCCATGCCCTGTATCGCCAGTACTCGCGGGTCGTATGGGACACGGTCGGCGAGATCGTCCCGCGGATCGAGCGCACCGGGATCGACGAGGGCTACCTCGACCTCGCCACAGTCGCCTCCGACTTCACGCGCGCTCGCGCCGTGGCGTCGGCGATCCAGACTGCTGTCCGGGCGACGACGAGCCTCACCTGCTCACTCGGTGTCGGGACCTCGAAGGTCGTGTGCAAGATCGGGTCCGACCGCCGAAAGCCCGGCGGCGTCACCGTCGTGCCTCCGGGTACCGAGGCAGCGTTCCTCGCGCCGCTCGCCGTGCGACTGCTGCCCGGAGTGGGGCCACGTGCCGAGGCGCGGCTGCGAACCGCAGGCGTCGAGACGATCGGCGCCTTGGCCGTACTGGCGGATCCGGACCTGCGGGCGGTTCTTCCCGGATCGATCGGGACGCTGCTCCGCGATCGCTCCAGGGGAATAGACCCCCGCGGCCTCGAGCTCGCGGGCGAGCCTGTGTCCGTGTCGGCGGAGGACACCTTCGCGCGCGATGTCTCCGAGCGAGCCCAGCTCCACGACGAGGTGCGGCGTCTGGCTCAACTCGTCTCCGAGAGGCTGCAGAACGGTAGACGAGGGCGACGTCATCGGCACCGTTGCTTGCACCCTGCTCGACCGCGGGCTCCGCGACCGGCCCGGAGCGCTCCGGCTCGTCGGCGTCGGTGTCTCGGGCCTCTCTCCGTACCGCCAGCTGACCCTGGAGTCGTAGAGTCCTCGCGTGCTCGAGGCCGCTCTCTGGGGGATGCTTACGGCCGGGTCGCTGTGGATCGGCGCGGCGCTCGCGGTGTTCGCACGCCCTGCTAACCGGTGGATCGGCCTGGCAATGGCGTTCGGATCGGGAGCGCTGATCGCCGCAGTCGCCTACGAGCTCGTATTCGAGGCGTTCGAGACCGACCCCACCATCGCCGCGGCTGGCTTCGCAATCGGAGCACTTGCGTTCTACGGCGGGGACTGGGCGATCGACCGCAAGGGCGGCCACGGACGCAAGAGCGCAGGTGGACAGCACCAACTCGCTGGCCGTGCGGACGCGATCGTCCTGGGAACGATCCTCGACGGGATTCCGGAGTCGTTCGTCCTCGGCGCATCGCTTCAGGAGGGATCCGGCGTGACGGTGGCGCTCGTCGTCGGAGTGTTCGTCTCG
>JAERMP010000295.1 GCA_016844515.1 Thermoleophilia bacterium
GATCGACGGGCTTCGACGGGGCGAGGTGCCCATTCACGAGGAGGGGCTCGCCGAGCTCCTCGAGCGAAACCGCGAGCGGCTGACCTTTACCGTTGACGTCGACGAGGCGGTCGACGGCGTAGACGTCGTCTACGTCGCGGTGGGCACGCCGCCAACGTACTCCGGCGACGCAGACCTCTCGTCGGTCTGGACGGTTGTGGACGAGCTTCCGCAGGTCGACCGGCGAATCGTGATCGCGATGAAGAGCACAGTGCCGGTCGGCACCGGGCGAGCCGTGCGACACCGGCTCGACGATCGAGGCCTCACGAACGTCGGCTACGTCTCCAATCCGGAGTTCACGGCCGAAGGGACGGCTGTCCGCGACTTCATGCATCCGGATCGGATCGTCATCGGCGCGTTCCACGAAGCGGACGGAGATGTGGTCGAGGGACTCCACGACGGGATCGAGGCGCCCGTCGTTCGCTGTGACGTCCCGTCGGCGGAAATGATCAAGCTCGCGGCAAACGCTGCTCTGGTGACGCGCATCTCGTTCATCAACGAGATCGCGAACGTGTGCGAGGCGACAGGTGCCGACGTCCTGACCGTGTCTCAGGGGATCGGGCTGGATCGGCGGATCGGGCCGGCGTTCCTACGAGCCGGGATCGGCTACGGCGGCTCGTGCTTCCCCAAGGACTCGCTCGCGCTCAAGCAGCTTGCGGCGAACTCGGGGTACAACTTCCAGCTGCTGAACGCCGTGATCGAGGTGAACGAGCTCCAGAAGCGGCGCGTGATCGGCAAGCTCGAGCGGCGACTCGGCCCGCTTCGCGACAAGAGGATCGCGCTCCTTGGCCTCGCTTTCAAGCCCGGTACGGATGACATGCGCGAGGCGCCGAGCCTCGTGCTCGCGGGACGGCTGCTCTCGGAGGGTGCCGAGGTGCGCGCGTGGGATCCAGTCGCGGACGGCACCGTTCATCTTCGCGGCGTCGAGATCGCCGAGTCGGCGCTCGGCGCGCTCGACGGGGCCGACGCCGCGGTTGTCGTGACCGAGTGGCCCGAGCTCCGCGAGGTCGACTGGGCCGAGGCCGGCGCCCGCATGCGCAACAGGCTGATCATCGACGGGCGCAACCTGCTCGACGCTGCTCAGATCCGAGCCCTCGGCTTCGCGTACGAGGGCATCGGCCGACCGATCGAATGAGCCTTCCTGCGGTGATCCTCGTCGGCGGCCAGGGCACACGGCTCCGGCCGCTCACCGATCGCACGCGGAAGGACATGCTTCCGCTCGTCGATCGACCGCTCCTCTCCTACACCCTCGAGCATCTTGCGCGTCACGGCGTCGGGCACGCGGTCATCTCGTGCGGCTACCTGCCCGACCAGATCGCGGCGGCCTTCGGCAGCCGATACACCGGTGTCACGCTCGAGTACGCGGTGGAGGAGATACCTCTTGGAACCGGCGGCGCCATCGGGTTCGCTGCTCGTGGGCTCGAGGGGAGCTTCTTCGCGCTGAACGGCGACTCGCTGCGAGAGGCAGATCTTGAAGAGCTCGTCGCGTTCCATCGCTCGACGGGCGCCAAGGCGACGATTCTGCTCACACCGGTCGCCGACCCGAGTCGCTACGGGCTCGTACGCCTTGCGGCGGACGGTCGGGTCGAGACGTTTCTCGAGAAGCCTCGCCCGGAGGAGATCGACACCGATCTCATCAACGCAGGCCTGTACGTACTCGAGCCCGAGGTTCTCGAGCTGATTCCGCCCGGCCGCGCGGTGTCGATCGAGCGCGAGGTCTTTCCCCGGCTCGCTGCGGAAGGGGCCGTCTACGGGATCGCGCTCCCGGGTTACTGGCTCGACATCGGGACGCCCGAGTCGTACCTGCAGGCGCACCGAGATGTGCTCGAACGACTCTTCCCGACCGAGGTCGGCACCGCTCTCGGCGCTGACTTCACTCTCGTCGATCCGAGTGCCGAGGTCGATCCCGGGGCACGCCTCGTTCCCCCGGTGTACGTCGGTCCAGGGGCGGTCGTCGAGGCGGGTGCGCGTCTGGGGAGCCTCGCCGTTCTCGGTGCGCGCTCGCGTTTGGCAGCGGGCGGCGTTGTAGAGAACGCCATCGTCGGATCACGAGCGACTGTAGGCGCCGGGTGCTCCGTCATCGGCTCCATCATCGGAGACGACGCGAATCTCGGCGCCCAGTGCGAGCTGCACAACCTGGCCGTCGTCGGCCCCGGCGCGTCGCTGGGCGGTGGCAACGTCCTGGATCACGGGCTGAGGATCGGCGCGGGCCAGAGCATCCCGGAGAAGGCGCTCCGCTTCTCGTGAGCGAAGAGACCCGCAGCCGCTACGCCGTGTCGCCACGGAAGGTCGAGAAGCCCTGGGGCTGGGAGCTCGTCTGGGCCGAAGCCGACACTTACGTCGGCAAGCTCCTGTTCGTTCGCGCGGGCGAGTCGTTGAGCCTCCAGTACCACGAGGTCAAGGACGAGTCATGGCTCGTGCAGGAGGGTCGCGCGCGGCTGGAGCTCGGGGAGGTCGGAGGGGAACTCGAGGAGCTCGAGATCTCGCCCGGCGATGCGTTCCGCTTTCGCCCGAGAACAGTGCATCGAGTGGCGGCGCTCGAGGACACCTTGGTGATCGAGGTCTCGACGCCGCACCTCGATGATGTCGTCCGTCTCGAAGATCGGTACGGCCGCCAGGGCACCTAGATGGTTGATGCGACGATCTCGCGCGTCCGGATG
>JAERMP010000296.1 GCA_016844515.1 Thermoleophilia bacterium
GAAGCCGGCGACCTTCGTGAACGTGTCGTCGGCAGTGCCGAGAACGATGATCGCACCCACGATGACGATGCCGTGGATGAAGTTGGCGCCCGACATCAGCGGGGTGTGGAGCATCGCCGGCACCTTCGAGATGACCTCGAACCCGAGGAACGCCGCGAGCACGAGGATCGTCAGCTCGATCACGAGGGAGACGTCAGTCATGCAGCACTCTCCGGGGCGTGCTCGACCGTACTTTGTGGCTCAGAGCCACAAGGCCCGTCAGCGGCGGCGGGTGGATCATCACGCGGGCTGTCCCTCGCGCCGTGTGACGCACGCGCCGGCAGTGATCTCGTCGTCCCAGTCGAGGACGAGCTCGCCGTTCGGCGCGAGGTGTTGGAGGAGCGCGCTCACGTTGCGCGAGTAGAGCTGGCTCGAGTGGTACGCCATCAGCGACGGCAGATTCGTGGTCCCGATCACGGTCACGCCGCCGCGCTCGACGACCTCGCCGGGCACGGTTGCCTCGCAGTTGCCTCCCGTCTCGGCCGCGAGGTCGACGATCACCGACCCCCAGCGCATGCGCTCGACCGCGCTCGTCGGGATGAGCTTCGGTGCCGTGCGGCCGGGGACGGCGGCGGTCGTGATCACGACGTCGAAGTCGGGGATCCGCTCCGCGAGCGCTGCTTGCTGCTGTGCTTGCTGTTCCGAGGTGAGCTCACTCGCGTAGCCGCCTGCCGTCTCCTCAGTGCGTACACCGAGGTCGAGGAAGACCGCGCCAAGGCTCTCTACCTGCTCTTGCACCGCAGGGCGGACGTCGAACGCGGAGACGACGGCTCCGAGCCTCCGAGCGGTCGCGATCGCCTGCAGGCCGGCGACTCCGGCTCCGATGACCAGTGCGCGCACCGGCGCGATCGTGCCCGCGGCAGTCATCAGCATCGGGAACAGTCTCTGCACACGGTCGGCCGCGAGAACAACCGCCTTGTAGCCGGCAACGGTTGCCTGCGACGAGAGAGCGTCCATCGCTTGCGCACGCGTGATCCGAGGGATCGACTCCATCGCGAATGCGACGATCTCTTGCTGCCGCAGTCGAGCGATTCCGTCCGAGTCGGTAAGCGGCTCGAGGAACGCAATGAGCACCGTGCCGGGCGACATTGCATCGACCTCGTCAGGCGACGGTCGAGCAACGCGCGCGATGCAATCCGCGCCCGAGGTCAGCGCTGCGCCGTCCACCAGCTCCGCGCCCGCTTCCGCGTACTCGTCGTCGGCGAATCCGGCTTCGCTCCCGGCACCGCGCTCGATCCTCACCTCGAACCCGGCTGCGCGGAGCTTGGAAACGGTTTCGGGCACGAGCGCCACGCGACGCTCGCCGGGAGCCGTTTCCCTTGGAACTGCGACTCGCATGGCGGTCGCGAACTCTACGGCGATGACCAGGCTGTCGCGGACGGAACCATTCAGAGCGACGCCCAGATTTCGAGCTTGCTCTTCGTGCGCCGGATCACCTCGTCGGTGAAAGCCCGCGTCCCGTGATGACCGCCGAGGTCAGCCGTGCGCACTCCCTCTGCGACCGCTTCCAGACATGCCTCCCTGAGTGCTCGACCTGCGGTCTGGCACCTCTCGTCATCCGCGTGCGAGAGGAGCGCTGCGCCCGCGAGGATCATTGCCATCGGGTTGGCGACATCCTTCCCGTGGAGACCAGGCGCGGTCCCGTGCGCGGCCTCCGCCATGAGCGCATTCGGGACGTAGTCGTCTCCGAATGCGACGAGCAACGACTCCGACCCGGCGATCGAGCCGAAGAGTGGGAGCACGAGATCGGAGAGGATGTCCCCGTCCCGATTGAGCGCAGGAATGACCATCGGGGCGCCGCTCGAGGAGATCAGGAGCGCGAAGGTCGCGTCGATGAGCTGTGGCTCGTAGGGCACGTCGGGGTGCCGAGCCGCTGCTTCGTCCATCTCCTCCTTGAGCATCCCTTCGTAGATCGGGCTTACGGTGTACTTCGGCCCGCCGAAGACCTTGGCACCGAGCCGCTCCGCCTCCCGGAAGGAGAACTCGGCGACCGCGTGACAGATCCGGCGCTCTATGCGCTCGGTCCGCAGGGCGACCTCGTCATCGCCGACGCCCTCGCGCCACTCCTTCGCGCCGTAGGCGTCGCCGACCGCCATCCGCACAACAGAGATCGGGGCGTGCACGCCTCCGAGCGGGACGACGCCCGGGATTCGCCGTCCCGTCCTCACGATCACCTTCCCGCCGATCTCTTCGCGAAGGATCCGGTTCGGAGACCCGACGTCGCCGGCAGTCTCGGGCGTGACCGTGGCGGCCTTCAGGCCGAACCCGTGCTCGCGGATCGCAGCCGCGGCGTCGTAGACAACGCGATTGTCGGTCGCACGTCTGTTCTCGAGCGAAAGGTCGAAGCGTGGAAATGCCAGCTCGACGCCGATCACTTCGGCGGAGAGGGCACGCAGCGACTCCTCCAGGAGCTCCTGTCCGGTCTGGTCACCCTCGAGGACGACGATCGTCTGCACACCGAGATCCTACTGCGTAGGATTTCGGGTAAGAAAGAAGCGAAACACTTTCCGCTTGCATTGCGACGAGGATTTTTCTAGTCTTGGCTTCCCCAAGGGAAGCGAAGAGGAGGAAAAACATGGCAAGAAAGACGATCCTCGTATGTGACAAGTGCAACAGAGAGGTGCCTGAAGGCCGGGGCGCCGGGATGCGTCTCA
>JAERMP010000116.1 GCA_016844515.1 Thermoleophilia bacterium
GACCACCTCGCCCGGGGGCACGTCCCCGTTTCCTGCAAAGGTGATCTCGGGCCGCACGAGCACTGGGCCTTCCTCGGCCGTCGGCAGCTTCACCGTCCATCCCTGGCCCGCTCGGTGCCTGAGGCTCATACCCCAGCGCGCAAGGCGCAGGTCGTCCGTGTCGAAGTACGTCGTCCACAGGCGCTCGGCTTCGGACGGGGTGGCTGTGAGTCCATCGACGAGACCATCGAGGCTCGGCATGCAGAACGTCGCCGGCGCGCCCAGCTTGATCTCGCGTTCGGTTACGGACATAGCCTCATCGTAGTTTCGGCCCGGGTGCAGCGTCCCTTCCCGGACTCGACGCCCGCGCCCCGGGGGCCTGCCTCTAGTACCCGTGCTATTCGGACGAGACGTCTTCCGACGCCGACTCCCCGGCCCCGGCATCACTAAGCGCCGTCACCGAGACATCGTGTGGCTCTCCGTCACACGGCACTTGGATTTCCGCCGATCCGCTCGGGCCCTCGTCGCTCACCGTCTCACCGTCTACGCCGAGCTCGGCCGCCGTCGCGTTCTCGGTCGTCCACGAGACCGTGATCGATCCGTCGCTCGAATCCTCCGGGCACATGAGGTCGCCCACGACAAACGTGGTTACCTCCGCGTCGACCGAGGTCGTATCCGTCGTATCGGTGGACGGCGGCGGGCAGCTCGTGTCGTCGGTCGTTCCGTCCGTGCGAATCGTCCCGCAGAGGGTTGCGCCCGCCAGGTTCGCGCCCGTGATCGTCGCGCCGGTGAGGTTCGCCCCGGTGAGGTCGGCATCCGAGAGGTCGGTGTCCACGATCTGCGCCCCGCTCAGGTTCGCCTTAGTCAGATTTGCCCCGCTCAGGTTTGTGCCCTCGAGCGTCGCGGTCGAGAGATCTGCGCCCGAGAGATCGGCACTCGCCAGGTCTGCGCTGGAGAGATCCGCGCCCGGACAGGACGTGCCTGCCTGGATCTCACACCCGTTGACCGAGGACTCCGGACCGCCCGATCCTCCGCAGCCGGTGGCGATCACGATCAACGCGGTGGTTGCGAGAGTGACGACGGCAAGCGTGCGATCGAGCTTCATGTGCCTCTCTTCGGTGAGGATCCTTGCGATGGCTCGACGGCACTTGCTGCCGGGGACTCTGCACGCGCCTCGCCCATCGTCGGCGGAGCATAGAGCCACGCCGGTGTCGGGCAGCTCGAGCCGTTAGGTTGGGCTTCGTGAGCTTGGATACCGAGAAGCGAATCGCGGCCGAGGCGGCCGCGAGGTTCGTCGAGGACGGCATGCTCGTGGGGCTCGGCACGGGTTCGACCGTCAGCTACCTCCTTCCAGCGCTGGCCGCGCGCGGGCTCGATCTGCGCTGCGTCGCAACCTCGCCGGGTACGGAGCAAGCGGCGCGGGAGCTCGGGCTGAAGGTCGAGTCGTTCCATGGGGCTAACGCTCTCCCTCGGCTCGATATCGCGATCGACGGCGCGGACCAGGTCGAGCCGTCGGGCTGGCTGGTGAAGGGCGGCGGCGCTGCTCACACGCGCGAGAAGGCAGTGGCGGCTGCAGCCGACCGCTTCGTCGTGATCGTCTCGTCCGAGAAGCTCGTCGAGAGTCTTTCGCCGCCCGTGCCGCTCGAGCTGCTCGAGTACGGGCTCGGCGCGACGCTGCGCCGGCTGGGTGACGTGAAGCTCCGCGACGTGCCTCGCAGCCCCGACGGCGGCGTGATCGCGGACTACCTGGAGGCGTTCGACGATCCGGCGGAGCTGGCTGCGCGCCTGTCCGCGACGGTCGGTGTCGTCGAGCACGGCTTGTTCCCGGCGGCGATGGTCTCGGACGTCGTCGTCGCGCACGGGGAACAGATCGAGATCCGCAACCTGCGCTGAACGGCCAACGACGTCGGGCACCGGTTTCGTGATCTTCCTGCTCTGCCCGATCGTGCTGCTCGTTCTCGGGACTGTCGCGCTCGTCCGGTGGCGTAGGAGTCGTGCAACAGACGGGACCGGACCCCCGTTGCTCTAACCCGGGCCTTCGCGGAACTTGGCTACGGCCACGGTGTTCTCGGTCAGCTCGATGGTGCAGTCGCCCGTCGTCCCAGGGCACTCCTTGTCCCAGCCGGCAAACTCCCAGCCGTCGTCGGGTACCGGCGTGAGGGTGACCTTGCGGCCCTTGGCGAAGTCGGCGTTGCACGTCTCGCCGCAGTCGATTCCCCCAGGGTCGCTCGTTACAGTCCCGCCGCCTCCCTTCTTGACGGAGAGGGTCACCGCAGGCTCGAAGAAGGCGACCGCCGTCGTCTTGCCGTTCACGGTCACGGTGCAGAACTCCTCGTCCTGCCCTTCCTTCTCGCACTCCACGCCGTCCCACTGGTCGAACACGAACCCCTCGTCGGCCTCTGCCTTCAGCGTTACCGTGCTCCCGGCCTCGAACGGCTCATCGCAGTCGTCTGGGCAGTCGATGCCCTCCACCCCAGACACCGAGCCACTGCCCTCACCGGGAAGGACGACCGTCAGCTTCGTAACCTCCTCCTCGAACACGACTACGAGGGCGGTGTCGTCGTCCAGCGTCACCGTGCACGACGCCTCGACCTCGCAGTCCGCGCCGTCCCAGCGGTCGAACACCGACCCGTCGTCTGCCTCCGCCGTCAGCGTTATCGTGCTTCCGGCCTCGAACGGCTCGTCGCAGTCGGTCCGACAGCTGATGTCCGTCCCGGACACCAAGCCGCTCCCGCCGCCGCTAAACACCAGCGACAAAGTCCTGTCCTCTGGAGCCTTCGGGTTAAAGACCGCACGCACCACCCGATCGTCGTTCAGCGTCACCGTGCACGATGCCTCGACCTCGTCGCCCTCGCAGTCCACGTCCTTCCAGCGGTCGAACACCGACCCCCCGTCCGCTACCGCCGTCAGCGTTACCGTGTCCCCGGCCTCGAGATCCGCTCGGCAGGCGCTTCCGCAGTTGATCGCCCCACCCGCGCCTGCGACGGTGCCACTTCCGTCGCCCACCCTCTCGACAGCCAACGTGACCGTCTGGGTGGCACCGTCATCTCCGCCCGTGTGGTCGATGACAAGTGCAAGCCCGGCGCCGGCTGCGAAGCAGGCAAGGGCCCCCACGACCAAAGCGATGCGCCGGAACCGTCGCGAGCGTCCGTTTGGGATCCTGTCGACGAGTTCCCGCCGGGCGCTGTCGAGGTTGTGACGGGTCGCGCAACGCCCGACCGCGTCGCCGAGCTTCTGCTCGAGCGCGAGCGCTTCCTCGAGGTTCTCCACTGCCCGCTCCGCATTGCCGGCACTGAGGTGGAGCGAGCCGAGCTCGTGGAGCGCCCACGCCTGCCCGGCCTCGTCGCCGGCCCTGCGCGCTGCACTGAGGACCATACGTAGCGAGCGGACGAGCTCGAGCCAGCGAAACGCAAGGACGAGCAGGCCGTGCAGGGCTCGCGCGAGCCGGAGCTCCTCGTCGAAGCGCTTGGCTTTGTCGAGCCGCTCGAGCAGTCCGAGCAGCGCGCCGATCTCACCAGTCAGGAGGTCGCGTTCGAGCAAACGGCCTTCGGCAGCTGCACGGAAGAGCTTGGCAGCATGCTCGATTTGGTCGGTGACCGCGTCTGCGGTGTCCTCGAGCTCAACGACCGCATCGACCGCGGCGGGCCGTTCCTCCGGCTTCTCCGCGAGCGCCTCGCCGAGCGCGCGTGCGTGCTCCTTCTCCCCCTCGCGCTCGAACTGCACGAACGACCCGGTCTGCGTCCCGACCTCGAGAACGTAACCGCCGACCTGAACGGACCCGGTGACGGGCAACCGCGTCACGAGAGCGGGATCACGCCTACCGCAACACGAGTGAACACAAGCCCGTCCACGGGCGACCTCCTCGTGCTGATTGTCGCCAAAAGTCTACGCCACCGCATCCTGAGCAGTCGTCAAACGCCCGCTCGCGCCGCCACGTGACTCGGCACGTAGATCGGCACGACCCCCGGCGAGGCGAACCGCCGGACGGCCGCTTCGTCGAGCGGATCGGCGCGGTCATGGCGCTCGTCGAGCAGGACGCTGGCAGCCGTACAGCGCACGAGCAGGTCCTCGGCGAAACGAATGTCAATGTCCTCATGCCAGGCCTGGAGCGGAGAGGCGACCGTTGTCTCAACGGTCTGAACGTAGCTCGTGTAGCCGGAATGCTCGGCGTCGTCCCACCAGCCGCCGCACGCCTTCACGAGCAGCGGCGGCCGCGGAAGCCCGTCGCCCGAAGCGGCGACATAGCGCTGCGCGCGGGCGTAGGAGTCGGGGTCGTCGAGGAAGCTCTCGACCGCGCGCCGGCGGGTCGCCCGATAGATCGCGAACTCCTCGTCGCCGTCGGCGACGAGCTCCCGCGCGTACCGGTCGTCGACCTCCAGGCTGACGCGAAGCGACTCCTCCCAACCGGGGCACTGGAGCGCCTCGTCCCAGGCGGCGAAGAGCTCGGCGGCCGGACGCCGCGGATCGGGAACCCCGTCGCGCTCGACGATCGCCGCGACGGCGAGGAACCGCACTGCCGGCGACGAGAGATCGATTGGATCGCGGCGGTCGCCGAGCAGCGCGTAGGTGACGATCAGGCTCATCAGCTCGATGTCGATGTCGTCCTCGACCCGTCCAAACGCGGCGCGAAGCCGCCGAACCGACTGGACGTAGCGATTGGCCGGCTGTGCGTAGACGTACTCGAGAAGCGCGCTCAGGCCCTCCGGCCCGAAGTACCGCGTCACCGTGGCGTACTGCACGAGCAGCGCGCTCGCCTCCCAGACGTGGGTCGGGGTGACACCCAGGTGGCGCACCGTCTCCGGGGTCTCCCACATGCTCCAGAGCTCGTCGTACGGTTGCGCCGCCGCGTCGACCGCGTCGCGGAGCGTCGCCGCCAGCCCGGGATCGAGCGAGGCCACGCGGCACACCTCGCCCCCGCCCAGGAACGAGTTCACCCGGCGGACGAGGTCCTCCTGTTGGGCCTGGCTCAGGCGGAACCAGCGCGGGAGCGGCAGCGGCAGTATGCAACCGTGGTCCAGGAAACCCACTTCACGGAGCGCGACTACGAGCTCGGTCGCGAGGCGAAGCGAGACGAAGTGACTGCGGAAGGTCGCGGCGCCGAGCGGCGCGATCAGGTAGTCGTGGAAGTGGCGCCGCTCGTGGTCGAGAGTCGTGAGGAGCGTCTCCGCCAGGCCCGGATGCGCGGCACGGGCGGCACGCACCGGCCCGGAGTCCGGCCCGGCCCCCAAGCGGCAGGCGTCGAAGAGCTCGAACGACTCCCGGTCGCCGAACTCGATCCACGTTCCGAGGAAGCGCTGGTCGAATCCGCCGAACGAGCGCTGCAACACGGCGCTACAGCGTCGTGAGCCGGGTCAGCGCAGCTCGGATCTCTTCCTCGCTCATGTCGGGCCGCCCCTCGAACGTCACCTTGCCGAGTGGGCTTTCGATTTGGATGCGAGTCGGCGACTCCCGCCGCTGAAACACGGAGCGCAGAGCGGACACCAACGCAGCGCCGGCGGTGAGCAGCACCGGCAGCTCCGTAATCAGGCGCGCAGCCTCGCCGAGATCGAGCGAGAGGTCGGTCGCGCGCTCGACGGGCTCGGTCGTCACGCTCGCGGACGGGTTCGCCCGCTTGAGCTCCTCCTCCAGCTCCGAGATGACGTCCGGCGTCGCGACGACGACGATGTCGAGCCCTTCAGTCTCGTTCACGCTCGCTCCTTTCGTTGCAGCGGTTTACGAGCGAACGGTCATCCTCGTGTTGATCCTCGAGTTCGTCTGGCCGCTGCGGTCGGCGTTGGTGACGTTCGAGCAGGAAATCCTAGACGTTTGGCCTAGACCGTTTGAAGTGCCCGGCGCCTCCGGCGTGGCCGGGATCCCGGCGGTCGTGAACGTAGACGACGTGACCACGGCTCTTCTGCGGCCGAGTCTAGTCGTGCCCGGCCAGCGCGCCCTCCGCTTCCCTGGCGAGGTCGCGGACGATCTCGCCCGCCGGCTTGACCTCGTTGACGACGCTGCAGGACTCCCCCGCCCACATCGGCGCGTAGTCGATGGCGCCCTCGAAGGTAGGGGTCAGCATGCCGCTTGCGTAGCGAGGCCACTCGCTCGTCTCTCCGGAAGGAAGCCTGCGCACTCCGATGACAGTTCCTTCCCCGGGTCGCTCGCCCGAAGGCGGGCAGCCGGCCTGCTCCCATTCCTCGAAGTTCTTGTTCCGGAGCGTGCGATGCGGTGCGTCGGGCCACCCGACGTCGTACAGGTCGGTCGTGTAGACGGTGTCCTCGGCGGTGCTCGCGACGACGCGACGCTTGTACTCCGGGTGGACCCACGCCTCGTCGCTCGCCACGAAGCGGGTGCCGAGGGAGACCCCTTGCGCTCCGAGGCCGAGCGCCCGTGCGACGCCCGCTCCGTCGCCGATCCCACCCGAGGCGAGCACGGGGAGCGGCCCGAGCGCCTCGATCGTCTTCGGCAGGAGCTCCCAGATCGAGGTGGTGCCGCGCACGTGCCCGCCCGCCTCGACGCCCTGTGCAATCACCGCATCGACCCCTGCCGCCGCCGCGGCCTCGGCTTCTTCGACCGAGCCGACCTGGATCAGAATCGCGACCCCATGGGCGTGTACCTCCTCGACGTAGACGCCGGGGTCTCCCCAGAAGACGACCACGGCCGCCACCTTCTCGCCGATCGCGGCGCGAATCTCGGCCCTGATGAACTCATGGTCCTCGTCGCTCTCCTCGCCGATGATGAAGTTGAGGCCGAACGGCCGGTCCGTGAGCGTCCGTACATGCGCTATCCGGCGGGAGATCTCGTCGGGCTCGAGCCCCGAAGCGCCGATCACCCCGAAGCCGCCTGCGTTCGAGACCGCCGCGGCGAGCTCCGGGCCCGCGCCGCTCCCGATGCCGGCGTTGAAGATCGGAACCTCGATCCCGAGCCGGTGGCAGAGCGGCGTTCGCAGCGCGATTGCCATCGCCCGATTATCCGCCTTGGAACCGGACTATCGGTGCGGAGGCAGGAACGTGTCTGTCTCGTAGCTGTGCAGTACCGCCGACGTGTAGGAACGGAGTCAGGTCTTCCTCGTTCATGACCGCCGCAATCCGAGCCTCGAGTTCGCTCGCGCTACG
>JAERMP010000117.1 GCA_016844515.1 Thermoleophilia bacterium
GGGGAGCTCCGCGAGAAGACCGGCTGCGTGGTCGCGGTGCGCGACGTCTCGATCGAAGTCTGGCCCGGCGAGGTGTTCGTCGTCATGGGCCTCTCGGGGTCCGGCAAGTCGACGCTCGTGCGGACGCTGATCCGGCTCATCGAGCCGACCGCAGGTACGATCGAGATCGAAGGCCACAATGTCTCGGCGGCGGGAGCCGCCGAGCTCCGCGAGCTCCGACGCAACTCCGTGTCGATGGTGTTCCAGCACTTCGGCCTGCTCGCGCACCGTCGCGTGATCGACAACGTCGCCTTCGGGCTCGAGGTCAAGGGAATGGCGAAGGCGCAGCGCCTCGCCCGTGCAGCGGAGGTGCTGACGCTCGTCGGTCTCGAGGACGCGGCGAACCAGTTCCCCGACCAGCTCTCGGGCGGGATGCAGCAGCGCGTCGGCGTCGCGCGCGCTTTCGCCGGGGACCCGCAGGTGATGCTCTACGACGAGCCCTTCAGCGCGCTCGACCCGCTCATCCGGCGCGACATGCAGGACGAGGTCTGCCGCCTCCAGGAGGAGACGGGCAAGACGATGGTCTTCATCACGCACGACCTCGCCGAGGCTCTCAGGCTCGGCGATCGCATCGCGATAATGCGCGACGGCGGGATCGTCCAGCTCGGGACGCCCGAGGAGATCGTGGGGGCCCCAGCCGACGACTACGTCGAGAACTTCGTGCGAGACGTCCCGCGCAGCCACGTGCTGACGCTTCGCTGGGTGATGCGAGACCCGGAGCCGAACGAGGACACCGACGGGCCACGACTCGACGTGACGACGACTGTGCGGAATGCAATCCCGGTGGTCGCGGCGAGCGAGCGACCCATCTGCGCCGTAGAGAACGGCCGTGTGGTTGGAATCGTCGACCGCAACGCGGTGCTGACCGCAATCGCAGGCGAGGGAGGCGACTGATGTCCGTCGCCGCCGCCGAGATCAGGACTGTCACGCCGGTGCTCAGTCACCGGCCGTGGTGGCGGGGGAAGATCGTTCAGACGGCCGGGATTGTCGCACTTATGTACCTGGCCTACCGAGCCTGGCAACTCGAGTACCCGTGGCCCGCTCGGCTCGAATGGAATGCCCTTCCGTTCCGGATCGACGACTTCCAAACCTGGCTGCTCGATCAGGAAAACGCCGAAGAACCGAGCTTCGTCTTCGCCATCTTCGACGGCTTTGCGACCTTTGTGGACAACCTCGTCGGCTGGTTCAACCAGTTCTTGCTGTGGCTGACGTGGGCGGGAACCATGGCCGCGGGCACGCTGATCGCGCTGCGGTTCGGAGGCTGGCGCGCCGCCGCCTGGGTCGGTGGAGCGTTCGCGTCGTTCGCGCTCATGGGACTGTGGGAGGAGAGCATGCAGACGCTTGCGCTGATGCTCGCCGCAGTCGGTCTCTCGCTCTCGGTCGGGATCCCGCTCGGGATCGTCGCCGGACTCTCGAACCGCTTCCAGCAGGCGATAACGCCAATTCTCGACGCGATGCAGATCGTGCCGGCGTTCGCCTACCTGATGCCGGTGGTCATCCTCTTCTCGGTTGGACCCGGCGCCGCGGTTGTGTCCACGATGATCTATGCGATCCCACCGGCCGTGCGCATAACGGCGCTCGGCATCAGGGGTGTGGCCGTGAACACGGTCGAGGCGGCGAACTCCATGGGCTCGACGCGACGCCAGGTGTTGACCAAGGTGCAGCTGCCACTCTCACGGCGGATGCTGCTGCTCGGGGTCAATCAGACGATCCTCTTTGCACTCTCGATGGTCGTCATCGCCGGCCTGATCGGTGGCGGCGGCCTCGGTGACGTCGTCACGAGCGGGCTGTACTCGAACCCCGCGCTCGCGATCCTTGGTGGCGTCGCCATCGTCATCATGGCGATGGCGCTCGACCGGTCGACCGAGGCGGTCGCCAACCGCACCGACCCGACGCACCGGCACCTCACGGACGCGACGCGCAAGCGCCTGAAGGTCGCCACACTTGCAACCATCGCCGGCATCGGCCTCGCTGTGGGTCTGGCGAAGGCCTTCGGGGCGGCCGCGATCTACCCCGACACTGCAACCGCCCAAGAGTGGCTGCTCGTGCGCATCCAGGCGGTACTCGACTACGTCCAGGATCCGGCGAACTTCGTCTTCAAGATCACCGAGCCACTTGGGAACTTCATCCTGGTCCACGGCGTCCAGCCGGTGCAGGAGTTCCTGGTCGGGACGCCGTGGTTCGTGACGGTCGCCGGACTGAGCGCGATCGCCTTCGTCGTGAGCGGGATTCGTCCCGCCGTGACGACGCTCGTCATGTTCACGTCGATCGGGGTGATGGGCATGTGGGAGCCGGCCATGGACACGTTCTCCCAGGTTCTTGTCGCGACGGTGATCACGGTTCTGATCGGCGTGGCGCTCGGCGTGTGGGCGGCTGAGAGCAAGACCGTGTCACGCACACTCCGGCCAGTGAACGACATCTTCCAGACGCTTCCCCAACTCGTCTACATCATCCCCTTCATCTACCTCATGCCAGTGTCGATCGTGCCTGGGATCGTCGCGGGCGTGCTGTACGCATTTCCGGTCGTCGTTCGACTGGTCGAACGAGGCGTTCGAGACGTCGCACCCAACTCGGTCGAGGCAGCGAGCGCCTTCGGTGCGACGCGCCGCCAGGTGCTAACGAAGGTCAAGATCCCGCTCGCGGGCGACGCGATCATGCTCGGCGTCAACCAGGGAATCATCATGGTGCTCGCCGTCGTCGTGATCGGCGGGCTCGTCGGCTCAGGCGGCCTTGGATATCTCGTCGCACTGGGGCTTCAGCGCGGCGAGTTCGGCCTGGGAGTCGTGGCGTCGCTTGCGATCCTCGCGCTCGGCATCGCGCTGGATCGCGTCACACAGGCCACACAACATGCACGAAAGGAGGAAGTCGCGTGAACGAGAGAGGATCAGTCAACAAGAAGGAGGATCGGATGTCGAAACGTGTGGGAGCCCGGGTCGTATTGCTGCTCGGGGCCTCGGTGGTAGCAGTCGTCGGGCTCGTCTCATCGGGGAGCGCGCTCGGCGGGGCGAGCCAGTCGTGCGGCACAGTCACGCTCAACGAGCAAGCGTGGGCGGGCTCGACCGCGAACACCTACGTCGCCAAGTATGTGCTCGAGAAGAAGCTCGGCTGCAAGGTCAAGATCACGAAGATCACCGAGATCCCCGTCTTCCAGGCGATGGCGGACGGCAAGGTCGACGTCGTGCTCGAGGACTGGCAGCACGTCGACCAGTACAAGCAGTTCGCCACGAAGCAGAAGTCCGTCGTCATCGTCGGGTCGAACGGCGTGATCGGGCACATTGGCTGGTACATCCCGAAGTACCTGCTCAAGCAGTACCCGCAGTTCGCGACCTGGAAGGGCTTGAAGGGCAAGGAGGACGTCTTCAAGTCGCCGGAGTCGGGCTCGCAGGGGATGTTCCTCGGCGGTGACCCGTCCTACGTGCAGAAGGACAAGGAGCTCATCAAGCTGCTTGGGCTGAACTTCAAGCACGTCACGGTGGGGGCAGAGCCCGCGCAGGTGGCTCGCTTCTCGCAGCTGATCAAGCAGAAGAAGCCGGTCATCTTCTACTGGTACACGCCGCAGTACCTGAACGTGCAGCTCGACCTGACCGAGGTGAAGCTCCCTGCCCGGTTCAAGAGCTGCAAGGACGACGCGTCGTCGGGCGGAAACGTCAAGCAGTACAAGTGCGCCTACGGCATCACGATCATCAACAAGCTCGTGAGCAAGAAGTTCGCGACGAGCGGCTCACCCGCCGTGAACTTCATCAAGAAGTGGAAGTGGACGAACGCCGACCAGAACTTCGTCGCCACGCAGATCGCCGGGAAGAAGGTGAACCCGGACAAAGCGGCGGAAGCCTGGGTGAAGGCGAATGCGGCAAAAGTCAACGCCTGGCTGAAGTGAGCTGAGGCGAGCGGCGGGGACGATCCCGTCCCCGCCGCCGCCTCGACCGCCGATGACCACACCAGCGTTCGCCATCCACCAGCCCGAGGCGGCCGACGCCCGGTCGCTCGCGGACCAGGCGTACTACCGCATCCGCGAGCTCATCGTGACGCTCGAGCTTCCACCGGGCTCCCTCGTCAACGAGCGCGAGCTCATGGAGCAAATGGGCCTCGGACGAACGCCTGTCCGAGAGGCGCTCCGCGCGCTCGCCCGCGAGCGGCTGGTGGATGTGTACCCGCGGCGGGGGATGTTCGTTTCGCCCGTTGACGTCGGCGACCTGGCGGGGCTCTCCGAGGTACGCGTGACGCTCGAGAGTCGTGCGGCGCGTCTCGCAGCCGAGCGAGCGACGGAAGCCGAACGGGCCGAGACGGACGCGCTCCTCGCAGAGCTCGACGGGTCGACCGCACACGACGAGCGCTCTCTGATCGACCTCGATCAGCGCCTCCACCGCCACGTGTACCGCTGCGCGCACAACCCGTTCCTCGAGGCGACTCTGAACGAGTACTACATGCTGACGTTGCGGATCTGGTTCCTCGTCCTCGACCGTGTCGTCCGCCTCGGAGATGCGATCCAGGAGCATCGTGAGCTGCTCGAGGCGATACGCGATCGAGACCCCGCGCGGGCAGAGGACGTGATGCGACGCCATGTCGAGGGCTTCGAGCAGGCCATTCGGCGCGTGCTCTGACTCTTATATATTTCCCGCCCTTCTACTCATATATCAGCAGGAGCCGCCCATATGAGCACCCTCCCCCACCAGGCTCGCGCCGTCGTGATCGGCTGCGGAATCGTCGGGAATTCCGTCGCGTACCACCTCACCGAGCAGGGTTGGTCGGACGTTGTTCTCATCGACAAGGGCCCGCTTCCCAACCCGGGTGGCTCCACCGGCCACGCCTCGAACTTCATCTTCCTCGTCGACCACTCGAAGGAGATGACGCAGCTCACACTCGAAAGCACGCGCCAATACCACGCGATGGACGTATACACGGAGTGCGGCGGCATCGAGGTCGCCCGCACCGAGGAGCGGCTGGAGGAGCTCCGCCGTCGCATGGCCTCCGCCAAGTCGTGGGGGATCGAGCCGGTGTCGCTCGTCACTCCCGCCGAGATCAAGGAGCTCGTCCCGTACATCGACGAGACGATCCTGCTCGGAGGCTTCTACACGCCGGGCGTAGGCGTCGTCGACTCGCTGCGCGCGGGGACGATCATGCGCGAGCGCGCCACGGAGTCCGGTGCGCTGTCCGTGCTCGCGAACACCGAGGTGTACGGGCTGGACATCGAGGGCGGGCGGATCCGCCGAGTACAGACGTCGCGGGGGACGATCGAGGCAGAGACGGTGGTGATCGCCTGCGGTGTGTGGAGCCCGTTGCTTGCGCGGATGGCCGGCGCCCATATCCCGCTCACGCCCGCCGTGCACCAGATGATCGACATCGGGCCGGTACCCCGTTTCGAGAAGAGCACGAAGGCGATCGAGTTCCCGATCGTGCGCGACATGGACGTGTTCATGTACGAGCGCCAGGACGGCGTGGGCCTCGAGATCGGCTCGTACGCTCACCGCTCGATCCTGCACGACCCCGAGGAGATCCCCTCGCTCGGAGAGACAGCGCTCTCGCCGACCGAGTTTCCCTTCACCCAAGGTGACTTCGACCCGCAGATGGTCGACGCGCTCGACCTGATGCCCGAGATCGTCGGGGACGAGTCGGTCGGAGTGAAGTACGCGATCAACGGCCTCATCGCGCTGACGCCCGACGGCATGCCGATCCTGGGCGAGACACCCGAGGTGAAGGGGCTCTGGTCGGCGGCCGCCGTGTGGGTGAAGGAAGGGCCCGGCGTCGGCAAGTCGCTGGCGGAATGGATCGTGCACGGCGAGTCGCACATCGACCTTCACACCTCCGACGTGAGCCGTTTTCACGCCCACCAAAAGACGCGGGCGCACGTCAGAGCGCGCACGTTCGAGGCGTTCCCGAAGACGTACGGGATCATCCACCCCGCCGAGCAGTGGTCGTCCGACCGTGGCATCCGCGTCTCGCCGATGTATGAGCGCGAGAAGGAGCTGGGAGCCGTCTTCTACGAGGCTGCGGGCTGGGAGCGCCCGCAGTGGTACGAGGCGAACGCCCCGCTCGTCGAGCGGTACGAAGTCGAGTCGCGGCAGGCCGAATGGGACGCCCGCTGGTGGTCACCGATCGTCAACGCCGAGCACTTGTCAATGCGCGAGCACGCTGGAATCTTCGATCTCTCCGCGTTCGCGATCTTCGACGTCAAGGGTGCAGGCGCGCTGGACGCTCTGCAGCACAGCGTTCTCGCGCAAATGGAGGTCCCAGTCGGGCGCGTCGTGTACACGCCGGTGCTCGGCCCGGGCGGCGGCTTTAAGTCCGACCTCACGATCATGCGGATCGGCGACGACGAGTTTCGGATCGTCACCGGCGGCGCGCACGGCATGGCCGACCGCAAGCTCTTTGTCGACCAGCTCCCCGCCGACGGCTCGGCGGCGCTCGTCGACGTCACCGCGGCCTGGACGACGATCGGCCTCTGGGGGCCGCGCGCGCGAGACATCCTGGCAACCGTGACGGCCGACGACGTGTCGCACGAGGAGTTCGCGTTCGGCACGTGCAGGACGGTCGAGATCGGCTCGCAGCTCGTGCTCGCATCGCGCATCTCCTACGTGGGCGACCTGGGGTGGGAGCTGTACGTGCCGATCGAGCAGGGAGCCCGCCTCTGGGACGTGCTCTGGGAGGCCGGCGAGCCACACGGGCTCACGGCATGCGGCATCGGTGTCTACGGGACCACGGGGCGGCTGGAGAAGTGCTACCGCGCCTACGGCGCGGAGCTCGAGAGCGAGTACACCGTCGTCGAAGCGGGCATGCAACGGCCGAAGGTGAAGGACCAGGACTTCGTCGGGAGGGACGCGCACCTGCGCCACCGCGAGGAAGAGCCCGCAGCGATCCTGTGCACCCTCACGATCGACGACCAGACCTCCAGCTCAGGCGTGAAGCGGTACCCGCTCGGACGCGAGCCCATCACACTGCGCGACGGCACGCCGCTCACCGATCGCAAAGGGCGGCGCTCGTACGTGACCAGCGCCGGCGCGGCCCCCTCGGTCGGCAAGCACATCCTGCTC
>JAERMP010000118.1 GCA_016844515.1 Thermoleophilia bacterium
AGGACGAGGAGGCCACGGCCGCGGTGCTGACGCCTGACGGCTGGCTGCGAACCGGTGACATCGGCCAGCTCGACGCCGACGGCTTCCTCCGGATCACCGATCGCAAGAAGGACATCCTCGTCACCGCCGGCGGCAAGAACGTCGCGCCCCAGAACATCGAAAACGAGCTGAAGATGTCGAAGTACGTCTCCCAGGCACTCGTCGTCGGTGACAAGCGCCCCTACGTCGCCGCTCTCCTCACGCTCGATCCGGACGAGATCGGCCGCTGGGCAACCACCGAGGGAATCGAGGGCGACGTCGCCTCACTCGCCGGCGACATGCGTGTTCGGGAGCTGCTCCAGGAGGTCGTCGACGAGACCAACGCCGAGCGCTCCCGCTACGAGCAGGTGAAGCGGTTCGCAATCCTCCCGCGCGACTTCACGATGGCGGACGGTGAGATCACACCCACGCTCAAGCTCCGGCGCCGAGCCGCGATCGACCACTTCCAGGCGGAGATCGAGGCGCTCTACGCCGGGCCGGAGGGGCGTGAGAGTGTCGAGCCAGCCGGCTGATCAGAGCGTCACGGGGGTCCAAGAGGTGGTTACGCAGCGCTCGACACGATGGATTCACAGCACGCGCCGGGCGCCCACCCAGTTCGCGACGTAGTACGACTCCGAGAGGCTGGAGATCTTCACGACATCACCGGTTCGCGGCGCGTGGATGAAGTTGCCACCGCCGATGTACATGCCCATGTGGCCGAGCGCTCGGAAGAAGACGAGGTCGCCCGGCTGCAGCTGATCCTTCGAGACGGGAACGCCCATCTGGTACTGGGCTGCGGCGTAGTGCGGCAGGCTGACGCCGATCTTCGCGAACACATACGTCGTCAGCCCGGAGCAGTCGAAGCCAACCGAGGGGTCGGCAGCCCCCCAGACGTAGGGCACGCCGAGATACTGCATGGCGATCGCGACCACCTGCGCGCCCTTGCTCGCATCTGCGGGGGGCGGGATGTACTCCGGTGTAGCCGGCGCCAGACCCGAAACCCCGTCACCGTCACCGGGTGATGCTTGCGTCGAAACGCTCGTCTGTTCGGCGGCCTCGGGCGCCTGTGCCTGCGCTTCGGCCGCTCGACGTTGCCGCTCGAGCTCGAGCTCCGCTTGCCTCCGTAACTCCACCTGGCGACGCCGCTCCGCTTCCTCAATGCGCGCAATCTCGTCCTTCACGGATGCGAGCAGCCGCTGCCGCGCCGCGAGCTTGCCTTCGATCGCCTGCTTCTCCGCCGCGAGGCCCTCCACGATCACCGCCTGGTCTGCCCGCGCCTCGCTCAACTCCTTCTCACGCACGGCGACACGTACGCGGAGCGCCCTCGCCTGGCGCGTGATCTGCGCGTCCTGGGCGGCAATCCGCTGAGTCGCGTCGAGTCCCGTGATGACCTCATCGAGGCTTCGTGCGCCGAGAATCACGTCCAGGGTCGAGTCCGGATTGCCGTTCATGTAGAGGTCACGAAGGCGTTGCGCGACCCGCAGCTGGGACACCTGGTAGAGCCGCCTCGCCCGGTCGAGATCCTCGCGCGTCTCGACCAGCTCGGTCGTGAGTGACTGGAGCTCCAGGTTCGCCCCATTCCAGCGCTCGGCCGCCGCACCAACCTCCTCGTCGATGGCCTGAACCTCGGCGAGGATCGCCTGCGCCTGCGCTCGCTTGTCCTTTATCGACGAATCGGCGCTCGCGCTGACTGTTGCGCCGAGCACGATGCCCAGGCTGGCGCCGGCGACGATGACGAAACGGATGAGAACGGATCCTGTGGGTGGTCGGACGTGAGGAGTTCGTAGACGCATGGCTTCCGGCTACGGCGTCGTACCCATGTCGCCGTCGGTCGTCGTCATCCCGTCGTCTTCCATCGTCGTCTCGCCGGCCGGAAGCTCACCGGTATGGGTCTGTCCACCCGGCAGCGTGTGCACAGGCTCGTTCGAGCCGCCGCTCGTGAATGCGAGCGTGCCGACGAGGACGCCGGCGAAGAGGACGATCGCTCCGAGAACGATCGCGAAGGTCTGCTTTTGCACGTTGGTGCTCCTTTCTCCGTTGCTAGGCGGCGACGTCGACGACGAGGATCAGGCCCCCTGGGTCGTCGCCGTCGTTCGTCAGGTGGTGGCCGATGTGGCAGTGGAAGACCCACTTTCCGGGCTCGGTTGCGGTGAAGGCGATGTCGTAGCGCTCGCCGGGGGAGACCTGAACGACGTCGGCGGCGAGCGGCTGCTCGACGGGATGCCCGTCCTTCGCGACGATACGGAAGTCGGTGCCGTGCAGGTGCATCGGGTGCTCGAACTGGCCACCGCCGACCAGGCGGAGCAGCACACGGTCGCCGCGCTTCGCCTCGATCGTCTCGGTCGCGGGGAAGCTCTTCCCGTTGAGCGTGAAGAAGTTCGGGAACGAGCCCTCCAGCTGCATCGGCGGACGTGTCTCGCCGGTGGCGGTGTCGAGCGTCCACTCGCTGATCACGATCGTCCGCTCGAGGTCGTAGCGGACAGGGTCGGGCCCCTCGATCACCAGCGCCCCCGCCAGGCCCAGCCCGACCTGGCGGTCCTCCTGGAAGTGCGAGTGGTAGAGGAACGTGCCTCCCTTCGAGTCACGACCCGCCGGGATCGCGTCGAACTCGTACGTGAACGTCCCACCAGGCTCGATCGGGTCCTGGGTCACGCCGGGCACGCCGTCCATCGCGTTCGGAACCGCGATCCCATGCCAGTGCACGGTCGTCGGATCGGGAAGGTCGTTCTTCACGAGGATCCGGACGCGCTGCCCGTACGGCACGCGGATCTCAGGGCCCGGCACGGTCCCGTTGTAGGTGTATGCCGTGACCTTCGTGCCCGGGAGGATCTCCCAGCGCACCGGCTTCGTCTGGAGCTCGTAGACCCAGACGCCGTTCTCGACCCGGGGCTCGAGCACCTCGCCGCCCCGCGTCGCGGTCGCGTCCGGCACGCCCTCCGTCGGCGCGGGCGCGCCGTGCTCTCCGGCCGCGCCGTGCCCCGCCGCCGTCGTGGCAGTGGCCGCCGGCTCCTCCTCGGAGGCGCGGATCGTCGCGACCACAGCGAGCGCGAGCGCCATGGCCGCCGCGAAGAGTGCGGCGATCGCGATCCAGGATGTCGAGCGCTCGTTCATATTGGCGAGCTCCGGGTCGGAGCCGCGGGCGACGCTAGCCACGCGGCGTGAAGGACCTGTGAAATCGCGCCGGGGCCGTCTCGAGCAGCTGCCGTGTTCGGGGCACAGCCGAAAGGAGGGGGCGGCCTGCCGCGTCGGGGGCAGAGAGCAGTCCCATGAGGTGCAGTCGGTGTCTCTGCGATGTGACCGTTACGGCCTGGTGATCGCAGCGAGGTCCGCGAGCAGCGTCGCGGGCTCGACGTACATCGTTCGGTACGGCTCGAGCCAGTAGTCGCGCTGCCAGACGACCTTGCCGGTCTCGTCGACGAGGACGAAGGCGTGCCCGGGCGTGTCGGAGTGCATCCCACGTCCGAGCGTGTCGAACGCCGTGGACATGTCGCGATCGTCGTCCGCGATCATCGGCGTCGAGATCCGGTACTGGTCGATCGCCTGTTTCAACGACTCGCTCGAGTCCGGCGTGATCGAGACGAGACCGATGCCCTTCTTCTCGAGCTGGGCGCCGACCTCTTCGATATCGCGGATCTGGACGAAGCACGCCTGGCACATCACGCCCTCGGAGAAGAAGAAGAGCGTCTTCTTGCCGCGCAGCGTCTGCGCCGAGATCTCGCGCCCGCTGACGACGTCGCGCTCGACGAACGAGATCGTGCTGCCGATGTCGGGGCCGTCGCCCTCCCCGGTCGCCATCCCATGCCCGCCGGCGCTCTGGGCTGCGCTCGTCGTCGTCGCTCCGTCGTCGAAGAAGCTCGGCACGACGAAGCTCGCCCCCACGAGGGCGACGACGACGGCGATGACCACCGTCGGCTTCCAGGGAAATCGCCTCGGCTCTTCCCGCTGTTTCGGGGCCTTGACGGGGCGCGGGCGGGCGCCCGCGCGGTGGTTAGGCGTGCTCACGAGTCTCACGTCCTTTCCGGATTGCTGTGGCGACGAACGCCGCGATGACGGCCGCCAGAACAGGGAAGACAACGACGTTGGGCACGTCGTCGACGTAGGCCCCGAGCCGCCGCGCCCAGAGGCCGAGCGTCTCCTGGAAGGCCGGCGCCGTCTCCGAGTTGCCGGTCAGCGCGAGGCCGATGAAGAGGAGACCGAAGCCGGCGAACAGGACGCTTCCCGCGAGGCGCGAGGCGGTCAGGCGCTTCGTGTAGCCGCCGAGACGCAGTGTCAGCCTGCGGTCGGGAACGCGCCCGCGGACACGACCGGCGAACAGGGCGAGCGGCACGAGCGGGGCGACGAGGCCGGCGATGTAGGCGGTGCCGAGAAGGAGTCCGCCCGTGATATCCGCGCTCGTCGCCGACAGCGCGACGGCGCCGGCGAGGACGGGAGCGCAACAGGCAGTTGCCGCTCCGGAGAAGGCGCCGAGGGCGAAGACCGATCCCGCCGACCCGGTCAGCGCCGGCTTCGGCACCTTGACCGGCAGCATCGTGCCGCGCCAGAGGCCTGCGGCGACGAAGAGCATCATCACCCCGCCCAGGACGAAGAGCTGGGCGTGCCAGTCGCTGACGAAGGCGGCGAGCACGCTCGCGCCGAGCGTGATCGGGAGCACGACGACGGACACGCCGGCGACATAGAGCGCCGACAGCCGCGCGACCCGGAGGCGGCTACCCCCGGAGACGGCGGCCAGATAGGTCGGCAGCATCACTCCCGCGCAACAGGGGGCGAAGAAGGCGACGAGGCCGGCGGCGAAGGCGGCGGCGAGCGAGCCGGCGAGAAGGACGTCCATCAGGCGAGGCTTTCCATCGGCAGGGCGCTCCGGAGCTCGGCCTCCGAGATGTCCCCATAGGCGAGCACGCGCTCACCGTCGACGAGGACGGGGAAGAAGACGACCGGAACTCCACGGCGCGCGAGCTCCGCCGCCTCGTCGTCCTCGAGGTCGACCTCCCGGAACTGCAAGCTCAGCCGCGCCAGCAGCGCGCGTGCCTTGTCGCAGAGGTGGCAGTCCGCGCTGACGACCAAGACGAGGGCTCGCACATCCAGAAGATCGTGCTGCGATTTGAAGATGTCGTGAAGCTCGCGACGAGGCGCGAGAAGATCAGTGGTTTCTACGGAGCTACGGCCGTGACCCGTCGGCCGGGAGCGCGACGACGAACCGCGCCCCCCGGCCCGAACCGTCGCTCTCGGCCCGCAGAGTCCCTCCGTGGGCTTCGACGATCGCGCGGGCGATCGTCAGTCCGATCCCGCTTCCGCCGGTGGCACGGCTGCGCGCCGGGTCGGCCCGGAAGAAGCGCTCGAAGACGCGCTCGAGGTGCTCGGGCGCGATCCCCTCGCCGGTGTCGGAGACCGAGAGCTCGACGTCGCTTGCTCGCCGCTCTGCCCGAACCTCCACCCGGCCGCCCGCCGACGTATGGCGAAGCGCGTTGTCCAGGAGATTCGTCAGGACCTCGCCCATGCGGTCGGGATCGACGTGGATCGGGGGTAGGCGTTGCTCGGCCGACCTCTCGAGCTGCACACCCTTGGTCTCGAACGCCGGTGCGGCGCTTCGGACGGCGTTCTCGACGAGCGAACGAGGCTCGATCTCGACGGTCCGGAGGTCCAGCTGGCGTTCCTCCGCCCGTGAGACCTTGTGCAGATCGTCAACGAGCCGGCGCAGCCGTCCCGTCTCGGTCCCGAGGAGCGTCCAGGTCGACGCGTCGGGCGCCACGACGCCGTCTCGGAGTCCCTCGACGTAGCCTTCGATCGTCGCCAGCGGCGTACGGAGCTCGTGGGCCACGTCCGAGATGAGCTCGCCCCGGCGGCGCTCTGCGGACTCGAGCGAGGCTGCCATCTCGTTGAACGACGCGGCCAGCACCGCGAGCTCATCCGATCCGCCGACGGGCACGCGGGCGGCGTACGCCCCGCGTGCGATTCGCTGCGACGCCGCCGCGAGGCCGCGGATGGGACGCACGATACGAACCGCGAGAAAGGCGCTGGCCAACGCAGCGGTGACCGCCGCCGCGCCGATCGCGATCGCGAGTGAGACGAGCACCGCGTCCTCGAACGCCTCGTCGAGATGGCGGGAGACGTCCTCGGGCACGATGCCGAGCGCGTCGCGCACATGCGCGTGAAAGAGGCTCGGAGCGAGCGCGAGCGCGACGAGCGCCAGCGTCACGCTGCCCGCGAGGATGACGAGGATCTGCGCCGCGAACAGCTTCGCGGTCAGGCTCCGCCGCAGGCGCCTCACTCGCCGGTGCCCATCCGGTAGCCGACGCCGCGGACGGTGCGGATGTACCGGCCCGCGCGCGCGTCATCTTCCAGCTTCCGCCGAATGTTGGCGACGTGGACGTCGACGACATGCTCGTCGCCGAACCACGGTCCCCACACGCGCTCGAGCAGCTGCTGGCGGCTGAAGGCGACCCGCGGCTGCTCGGAGAGCGCATCCAGCAGCGCGAACTCGAGTCGTGTCAGCTCGACCGCCTCGCCGCCCTTGCGCACCTCGCGGGCGAGTGGATCGAACTCGACATCCCCGAAGCGCCGGACTGCGATCGCCGGAGCGGCGGCTTCGCGCGGACGGCGCATGAGCGCGCGGACGCGGGCGACGAGCTCGCCGGGCGAGAAGGGCTTCGTGACGTAGTCATCCGCTCCGGTCGACAGGCCGATGATCTTGTCCACCTCTTCGGCCTTCGCCGTGAGCATAAGGATGTATGCGTCGCTGAAGGCTCGGATCTGCCGGCAGGCCTCGATCCCGTCGAGCCCGGGCAGCATGAGGTCGAGGACGATGACGTCGGGCCGGCGTTCGCGGGCGACCCGAACGCCCGTCTCGCCGTCGCCGGCGATCTCGACCTCGAAGCCCTCGCGCTCGAGGAAGGAGCGGACGAGAGCGGCCAGTGGGGCCTCGTCGTCAACGACGAGCGCCAACGGACGAGGCCCGCTCGTGCTCACTCCTCCAGCATCGAGACGAACCGGCCGTGCCACCAGTGGCTCCACACGGCGCCGGTCGAGGCGTTCAC
>JAERMP010000016.1 GCA_016844515.1 Thermoleophilia bacterium
TGCCGTTCTGCGCGCTGCCGAATGTTCTCTCCGGGATTGGCTGGAGGATGGCCGGCGCTTCGACGTGCGTCTGGTACCAGGCGGATGTCAGCCCATTCAAACGCGCTCGAGAGTCGACGCGACGGCGTGCAGTCCGTGCGACACCGCTACTCGTCGCGAACGCGGACCACGTAGCCGAGCACCTCGTCAGCGAGTGGGGAGCGCAGCGGGAGCGCATCCGGGTCATACGCATCGGAGTGGAGGTTCCGCGACCCGACACCGACAGGGTGGAGTGGCGGTCTCGACTCGGAATCGGGACAGGCGACTTCGTCGGCAACATGGCCGCGCACTTTCGGAGGTCCAAAGATCACGCGACCCTGCTGCGGGCTTGGCGTCTCGTTGTGGACGAGCTCGCGCGGTTTGATCCTGCTTCTCGCCGGAGATCCCTATCCCATGGGGGACGCTGCGAAGGCGCTCGCTTTCGATCTCGGGCTCGAAGGCGCGGTCCAGTTCGTGGGCGAGGTGCATGACGTTGCCGGCTTCGTGAGAGCAAGCGACGTTGGAATCTTGAGCTCGCATCGCGAGGGATTCCCGACCTCGCTGATCGAGTGCATGGCGGCTGGAATCCCAGTGGCCGGGACGGACATTCCGGGAATCCGTGAGGTCGTCGGTGCGGAGGGTCACGCATTTCTCGCTCCGCCCGGGGACGCCGAGGCGCTGGCCAAGGTGCTTCTACGCCTCGCCCGCGACGACGATCTTCGTGCGACGCTGGGCGCGAGCCTTGGCGAGCGCGCGCGACGCGAGTTCACGATCGAACGGATGGTCGCTTCCTATGAGCAGGTTCTCACCGAAGCGCTGGCAGGCGGGCGCCGCGCCTCGCGGTAGCATCGGTCCGGTGCCAGGCGGACCAATCGCGCTCGACGAGCGGGCGGACGACCGTCCTGATGAGGCGTCGGCTCTCGGTGGCGCCGAGACGGCCACCGTAGTGACCGAGAGCTCGATCGGCTCCGTACGCGTAATCACGGTCAGCCCGGCGCCGAAGTGGCCACACCTCGACGTCCGTGAGCTCTGGCACTACCGCGAGCTGCTTTGGAGACTCGTGTGGCGGGACATCGCCGTCCGCTACAAGCAGACGTCGATCGGCATTACGTGGGCGATCCTGCAGCCGTTTCTGACCATGGTCGTCTTCACGCTCGTGTTCGGGAAGTTCGCCAACTTCCCGTCGAAAGGGGTTCCCTACCCGATCTTCACCTACTCGGCTCTCCTGCCCTGGACGTTCTTCGCCTCCGCGGTCGCACTCTCGAGCGCGAGCGTCGTCGGCAATCGCGCGCTCATCACCAAGGTGTACTTCCCGCGGGTGCTCATGCCGCTCGCGGGCGTCAGCGTCCCCATCGCGGACTTCGCCGTCGCGTTCATCGTCCTCGTCGGGATGATGTTCTGGTTCACGATTTGGCCGAGCGTTGCGCTCGTGCTCGCGCCCCTCTTCCTCTTCATGGCGTTCATCGCCGCGCTCGGGGTCGGCCTCTTCCTCTCCGCGGTGAACGTCCGCTATCGCGACGTTCCCTTCGCGATCCCATTCATGCTTCAGATTTGGCTCTATCTCTCGGGTGTCGTCTACGCGATCAGCTCGCTCCCCGAACGCTGGCAGTGGGTGCTCGCGCTGAATCCGATGACGGCGGTGATCAGCGGCTTCCAGTGGGGGATCATCGGGACACAAGCCCCCGATTTCGGCAAGACGATGGTCAGCGTCGCAGCAACCGTCGTCATGTTCGTCGTCGGCCTGTGGTATTTCCGTCGCTCGGAGCCGCGCTTCGCGGACACGATCTGATGCCGATCGCGATCAGCGTCGAAGGGCTCTCGAAGCGGTATCGCATCGGCGAGCTCCACAGCACCTACGGAACGTTGCGCGATTCGTTGGCTGACGCGGTGCGGCGTGTCGCGCATCGCGACCGCAGTCCGAGCGGCTTCGAGGAGATCTGGGCGCTTCACGACGTCTCGTTCGAGGTCGACGAGGGAGAGGTGCTCGGTCTGATCGGGCGAAACGGCGCAGGCAAGTCGACCCTGCTGAGGATCTTGACCAGGATTACCACGCCGACCGACGGGCGCGCAACGATTCGCGGCCGGGTCGGGAGCCTGCTCGAGGTCGGAACCGGCTTCCATCCCGAGCTCACCGGGCGCGAGAACGTCTTTCTGAACGGCGCAGTCCTCGGGATGAAGAACCGGGAGATCGTCAGCAAGTTCTCCGAGATCGTCGAGTTCGCTGGTGTCGAGCAGTTCATCGACACGCCCGTCAAGCGGTATTCGAGCGGCATGTCCGTCCGATTGGCGTTCGCCGTCGCGGCACACCTCGAGCCAGAGATCCTGCTCGTCGACGAAGTGCTCGCGGTCGGCGATGCGGAGTTCCAGCGACGATGCCTCGGGAGAATGGACGATCTGAGCCAGACTGGTCGTACCGTTCTGTTCGTCTCGCACAACATGCAGGCGGTATCGCAACTCTGCGAACGCACGATCTGGCTCGAGAAGGGAAGCATCGTTCGAGATGGACCGAGCCCCGACGTTGTCGCCGACTACCTCCAGGCCGGCATGGGTGCAGGGTCTCACCGCACTTGGTCGGATCCGGCGCAGGCTCCGGGCGACGACCTCGCGCGACTGCGGTCGGTCCGCGTGGTGCAGGACGGGAGCGATACCGGCGCGGTTGACGTTCGACATGCTGTCGCGATCGAGATCGGCTTCACGGTCCTTAGGCTGGGCGAGCCAGTCCTCCCCAAGATCAAGGTGTACGACGCGCGTGGGGAAGTGGCGTTCAACGCGATGGACACGAGCCCACGCTGGAGGGAGCCTGCAGTGCCGGGTGATTACACCACCACTGGGTGGATTCCGGGGAACCTCCTGAACGAGGGCATGACGAGTGTGGACGTCTCGATCTGCTCAATCGGGGCCCCGAAGTTGCGGCCGCACGCGACCGCTCGGCTCGCGCTCTCGTTCCACGTCCAAGATCCAGGCGAGGGCGACTCTGCTCGCGGTACCTTCACGGGGCAGTGGCAGGGGGTTGTACGCCCGCTCCTGGAGTGGACGACCGAGCAACTCTGACTGCCGTCGCGCGGTGCTTCTAGCGGCGAGACCCTGTCGTCGTCAGCGCCCCCGGGCGTGTCCACTCGAATTCACGCCTGAGCAGCTTCTCGAGCTGGCGGTTGTGTGGCTCGAACGTGCGCGCGAGGCGCTCTCTCGTCTCGGCGGACATCGAGTCGTACGTCCCGGTCGACCAGAGTGGATACTCCTCGGCTTGCCACTCGGGCACGCCGAGGAACGCGGAGATGCGGGCCATCACGACGGTCGGGTCGTCGAGCAGCTCCGCGGTGGTCAGTACGAGCAGCTGCTCGCGCGGGAAGAAGCGCAGCCACCGCTCGATCTGCTCCGCGTAGCGGCCTCGCGCGACGTACGAGCGGCGGAGCCTGGTCGGCGAGAAGTAGGCAGGGTCCTCGCGCATGCGCTCGAGCTCGCGCGGCAGCTCGGTCTCCTCCAGCGCGAGCACGTCCTCGAACGGGAGCGTCTCGCCGAGCTTACGCACCTGCATGTGGTATTGGGAGTAGGCGCGGTCGACCGGATCACGGAGAACGGCGACGAGCTTCAGACGCGCGTCGAACATCTGGACGCGCTCGGGGACCCGCGGATAGAACAAGTACTCGGGCGTAGCCTCGCCGACCGCCGGCCGGACGCCGGCGGAGCGATGAAGCCGGAGCGTGCGAGTCCGCCATGGGAACTGAGCCAGGTACCACGGCTCGCCCCGGTCGTAGCCGACGTCGAAGAAGTGGATCTCCTTCGGGGTTGGGCAGAGGATCGCCGGATGCTGGACGAGGTACCGTTGGAGCGAGGTCGTCCCCGACTTCTGCGCGCCGATGACGAGGAACGTCGGCCGCGCTCGGGCGGGAGCCGTCAGCCAGCGGGCAGCAGGGCGAAGCGGGCCGAGTCTCAGCTCGCTCTCCCTGCTCGGGCCGCAGGATCCCTGGCCGTACGGTGCGTCCACGGGAGCTCGCGACCGAGAAGCTCCTCGAGCCGCCGGTTGTGCGGCTCGAAGACACTCTCGAGTCGCTTCCGCGTTGCGGCTTCCATCGGCGCGTAGTCCCGGACGCCGCGCAGTGGATAGCTGTCGGCTCGGTGTTCCGGAATGCCGAGGAACCGAGCGACACGGGACATGACCTCACTGGGATCTTCGAGCAACTCCTCGCTCGTCAAGACGAGCAGCTGCGCGCGCGGGAAGAACTGGAGCCAGAGCTCGATCTGCTCCGCGTAACGACCTCGCGCCACATACGAGCGTCGCAGGCCCGTGGGCGAGACATACGTCGGGTCGTCACGGATCCTGTCGAGCTCCAACGCAAGGTCGGACTCCTCCAACGAGAGCACGGCGTCGAAGGAGAGCGTCTCGTTCCGCTTTCGTACCTGCATCTGATACTGCGAGTACGCACGCTCGACCGGGTCGCGCAGTACCGCGACCAGCTTCATCTGGGGATCGAACGCATGAACGCGCTCGGCGGCGCGAGGATGAAAGAGATACGCAGGTGTCGCCTCACCGATCGCGGGTCGAACGCCGAGACGACGGCGCTCAGCGAGGGCCGACGTCCTCCACGGGAAGTGCGCCAGATACCACCACTCGCCCCGGTGGTACGCATCGTTGAAGAAGTGCAACTCCTTGGGGTTCGCGCACAGAACTGCGGGGTGGCCGCTGAGATACCGGCGTAGAGAGGTCGTCCCCGACTTCTGCGCACCGATGACGAGGAACGTCGGGCGCGCGCGCGCCCACGGGGTGAGTCGCCACACCGCGGTGCGTGCCCGGGCCCTAGCGAGCATCAACCCGGCCGCCCTCATCGAGCGGCGCTGCGCCTGCGGCAGGCCGCGTCCAACCCAGTTCGCGCCCGAGGAGCGCCTCGAGCGCGCGGTTGTGCGGCTCGAAGGTACGCGCCAGCCGCTCCCGAGCCTCGGTCGAGATCGGCGGATACGGCCTGGCACCGCGCAACGGGTACGTCTCGGCCCGCCACTCGGGGATGCCGAGAAAGGATGCGATTCGGGACATGACCTGAGCCGGATCCGCGAGCAACTCCTCGCTTGTCAGGACGAGCAGCTGCGTGCGCGGGAAGAACTGGAGCCAGAGCTCGAGTTGCTCGGCGTAGCGGCCACGTGCGACGTACGTGCGCGCCAGACCGTTGGGCGACACGTACTCGGGGTCGTTCCTGATCCGTTCGAGCTCGGAAGGGATCTCCAGCTCCTCCCGTGCGAGCGCATCTTCGAACGAGCACGACTCGCGTCCCCAGCGAAGCTCCATCTGAAAGTGCGAGTAGGCGCGGTCAACCGGATCGCGTATTACTGCGATCAGGTTCATCCGCGGGTCGAAGGCGTGCACACGCTCGGGGACGCGAGGGTGAAAGAGGTACGCAGCCGTCGCCTCGCCGACTGCGGGTGTTACGTCAAGCCTGCGGCGAATCGTCCGAGCGTTCGTGACCAGCGGAAACTGCGCTCTATACCACGACTCCCCCCGATCGTAGAGCTTGTTGAAGTACTGGACTTCCTTCATGGAGGCGCTGAGCACCGCCGGGTGCTCCGAGAGGTACGAGTGGAGGGAGGTCGTTCCCGCCTTTTGCGCACCGAGAATCAGGAAGTTCGGTCGAAGGCGCCACCGCGAGGTCGCTCGGCGGGTGGTTCGGCTCGCTCGCTCCCTCGCCTTCATTCGACGATAGGCGAGCCCTCGTCGAGCCCGCTCGACGAATCCGATCGCCGGCTGGTCGGCCATCGGCGGCAGCATACGCAGGGTTCCGCTTATGTGAGGGCGAAGCGAGTGGCCGCGTCGAGCTCGTCGAGTGAGCCCGCGAAGCTGTAGCTCTTTTCCGTCAGGGCCGCGAGCGATGCAGGTGACGAGTACGTGGCCGTTGCGAGCACACGCGCCCTCGTCGTTGCAAAGCCCCCGCGGTGGAAGCCGGATGTGTTGCAGAAGAGAAGTGTTCCTTTCGCGCCGGTGAACGTCCTGAACGCTTCGCAGGGGAGGCGCTGCTCGAGCTCGTTCTCCGGGGGATAGTTATCCCCGAGAGGACGCCAAGGCCACGCGTCTTGGTAGCGGTCGCCCGGTGCGCTCCCTGCGACGTACTGGAACGGTCCGGTGCCATCGTCGACGTCCACGAGGTAGAGGAACGCCTTCAGCAGGTGCTTGTCGTTGAAGTCCCGGTGCCACTTCTGCGACGCGACCCGCGCGGCCTCCTCCGGCTGCGGCACCGAGTACCACAGGTCCACGTACTCGAGCTTCGACCACAGGCCGAGGTATGTGTTGGCGAGGTCGAGCATTCGGTGGGACGCACACGCACGGAACCACGGATCACCGAGGCCGACCTCGACGCCGTAGCTATGCCTCCTCACCACGAACTCCTTGCCGGCCCGAACACGGAGCCCTTCGCGGTCGCCGGCGAGAGCGGCTTCCGTGTCCGCCGCGAACCGGCTGCTCTGCGCCTCGATCTCACGCCAGGCGTCGCTTTCGGAGAACAGCTCCGCGAAGGTCAGCAGCGAGTAGCCATCGGCCTCGAGCTCGGAGACGATTCGCCGTTGAACCCCGTCGAGCTCGGGTCGTGCGCCGCTGAAACGCCGGCGACTCCGACGGTTCGAGAGCACGCGGTCGTGCAACGTGTACGTCGCTCGCACGCCACGCTTCTCGAGCGCCGTCGCGACGTGGTTGACCCGAGCCGCGAATCGTGTCTTCGTCCGGTGCACCGCATCCTTACGCTACCCCACGTGACTGCGACAGTCCCGACATCCGCGCCGACGGTGTTCGTTCTCTATCGCCATTCGCAGTTGCGCCGCGACGCCCTGGCTGCGCCCGCGGGCGCCGGCGCCCGCTACAGCCTGTACGGGCTCGATGAGCTGTCCGCCGCCGGCTTTCCGGTTGCCCACAACCTCGAGCCCGGTGCGCGGCCTGGAACGGCCGCGCGGGCGGCCGGTGGCGTTCTCGACCGGGTTGTTCGCGGACTGGGTGGCTACTCCGGTGACTTTGCCACGGTGCTCGCATGCCGTCGACGGCTGAACGACGCGGATGTCGTCTTCTCGACCGTGGATACCGTCGGGATCCCGTTGGCCCTCCTCGCTCGCCGAGGGGGAATCCGAACACCGATCGTCTACGCCGCGATCGGTCTTCCCGAGCGGTTGACACAGCTCCGCACGGCACGCGCCCGTCGCGTGTTCCTGGATGCATACCGGCGACTCCATACGATCGTCGCGTACGGGCGCGGCGAGGTCGACGCGCTTCGTGAATGGCTCGGAGAAGGCGGTCCGCAGGTCTCGTTCGTGCCGTTCGGAGTCGACCCCATCTATTTCAGCCCGCGACCGGACGCGACCGCTGACACGGACATCGTCTCGATCGGGGCTGACCCGAGACGAGACCACGGGCTCTTTCTCGCACTTGCGCGAGCCCATCCGGAGTGGTCGTTTCGGCTCGTTCTGACCAGCGACGCGATCCGCTCTCTCGGGGTCGTTCCGGGGAATGTCACCACGGAGGTCGACATAGCGTTCGACACTGTTCGCGACCGCCTCGCGAACGCTCGCGCCGTTGTTCTTCCCGTGCAGGAAAACAGCTACTCGGGCGGGACGACGGTGCTCCTCCAGGCGATGGCGATGGGTAAGCCGGTCGTCGTCAGCCGCACAGCGGCCATCGCGACCGGGTACCACCTCGAGGATGGCGTCAACTGCCGGCTCGTGGCACCGGGCAACCTCGAAGAGCTGGAAGCAGAGGTGAGCGAGCTTCTAGCCGACGATTCGCAGGCGGCGAGCCTCGGAGCCCGCGCTCGCGAAACCGTCGAGCGCAACCTCACGTGGTCGCGTTACGTCGACACACTCTCCGGCCTTCTCTGCGCCGCCGCCGCCTCTAGGGTCCCCTCGTGACGCTCCGCGATGCAGGGCGCGCGGCCGTCTTCCGCATCCGACGAGTTGGACGTGCGGCCGGAGGAGTCGCAGCCACCGAAGTCGACCGCATCCGGTACAAGCGCGCCCGCGCCGATCTCGCGCTGTTCCACGAGTTCGCCCCACCGCCGTATGGCGGTGGGAATCAGTTTCTGCTCGCCCTGAAGGGGGAGTTCGAGCGCCTAGGGCTAGAGGTCGAGGTGAACCGGGTATCCGGGGCAACGCCGGCGGTCCTCGTCAACTCGTTCAACTTCGACTTTCGGCGGCTTCGCCGCTTCGACCGGCCGAGCTGTCGCGTCGTGCACCGGGTCGACGGGCCAGTTGGCGTTTACCGCGGGTTCGACGACGGAACGGACGCGAGGATCGCCGCGATCAACGCCGAGCTTGCCGAGGCGACGATCGTGCAGTCTCAGTTCAGCCTCGATGCGCATCGAAGCGTCGGAATCGAGCTTCGTGACCCCGTCGTTGTCCACAACACCGCCGATCCGGCGATCTTTCATCCGCCGCAGACTTGGGAGCCGCTCTCGGGCCGCAAGGTGCGACTCATCGCGACGAGCTGGTCGGACAATCCCAACAAGGGTGCCGAGATACTCGAGTGGCTCGACCAGAACCTCGACGAGCGCGGTTTCGAGCTCACGCTTCTGGGGCGCTTCCCCGGCACGTTCGAGCGGGCTCGCGTGCTGGCGCCAGTTCCCTCGAGAGCCGTCGCCAACGAGCTTCGGGGACATGATCTCTACGTCGCTGCGAGCCGGAACGACCCGTGCTCGAACGCCCTTCTCGAGGCGCTGGCCTGCGGTCTTCCGACCGCGTATCTCTCGAGCGGCGGGCACCCCGAGCTCATCGGCGACGCCGGACTTCCATTCGCAGAGGCGGAGGAGCTCCCCGACGTTCTTGCGCGGCTCGTGAAGGAGATCGAGGCGCGCCGTGCTGCGATACGCGTCCCGTCTCTCACCGATGTCGCGAACCGATATCTGGAGGTTCTGCGCGGATGAACGCCCGCGCCGCGGTACGTGGCTTCGTCCTTCCCCCTGCAAGGTCGGCCGCTCGAGGGCTGGTTCGGGCACGAACTGCGAAGTGGCCCGAGCACAGCCGACTCTTCGCGCTCGGCGATCGTGGTGGGTGGTCGGTCGAGGAGGACGCGGCGCAGCTCACGGCGACCGCTCGCAGCCTCGGCGTCGACGTCGGCCCGCCGCGGTGGGCCTCGTTCATCGAGCACCAGTCCGTGTTTCTCACGAGCCACTTCGAGGCGCTCGCCCCCGGATGGCTGGCGTCGTCCCATCGCTTGGGCACCGCGTACCTGCACGGAAGACCCGGGACTCCAGGGTATCCCGAGTTCGACCTGACCTTCGAGGCTCTCCGTCGTCAACCCGACCGGCTCACCCGTATCCAGGTGACGCACTCCGAGATGCACGATCTCGTCCTGGAGGCCGGAGTCGATCCCAGCCGTGTCTTCCGGATCCCGATCGGCATCGATCTCGAAGCCTTCCCCGTGGTGAACGCCGAGCATCGTGCGTCTGCGCGACGATCGCTGGATCTGGACGAGGGCGCCTTCGTCGTCGGCTCCTTTCAGAAGGACGGCGTCGGCTGGGGCGAGGGGCTGGAGCCCAAGCTGATCAAGGGGCCGGACGTCCTCGTCGCGTCGCTCGAAGCCGTGCGCGCGCGCGTTCCTGAGCTGGTCGTGCTGCTGACCGGGCCGGCTCGCGGCTACGTCCGGACCGAGCTCGACCGGCTCCGCGTCCCCTACCGCCACGTCGTCGCACAGTCACGCCGCGAGCTTGCGCGGGCGTACCACGCATGCGACGTCTACGTTGTCGCCTCGCGCCAGGAGGGCGGTCCCAAGGGAATACTCGAGGCGATGGCTGCGGGTGTACCGCTCGTCACCACGCGCGTCGGGCAAGCTCCAGATCTCGTGGAGGATGGGCGGAACGGTTTCCTCGTCGAGGTCGAGGACGTCGAGGGCATCGCCGATTCCGTCGTCCGTTTGCATGACGACCGAACCACTGGCGGCGCAGTAGTCGCTGTAGGACGTGCAACCGCCGAGCAGTACGCCCACGAGCGCCTGGATCCCGAATGGGAGAAGCTGCTGGACGGCTTCGTCGCCCGCGGGGGTCCTAATGCATCTTGATGCCGACCGCGTGGGCCGCTACGCGCGCGCAGGCCGTCGGTGGGCGCGCTTGCTCGCGTCGGGAAAAGCGGCGCCGGGGCTTCGCGTGTTCTATGGCCACGATCTCGTACCCTCCCCGGGAGCGCGGGCGGAAGGGGGGACGGCGAAAGTCCAGAAGCTCAACGAGCGCTTCCCGAACAGCCCGGCTGACTTCTCGCTGCTCTACCTCGGATCGAACTGGCTCCCTCGGGATCTCCGCCCGCTCCTCGCCAGCGCTCGGCGAAGGGGCGCGCCGATCGTCGTCAACCAGGACGGCGTCGCCTATCCAGGCTGGGCGGGCGAGCGCACCGAAGAGATCAACCGGCCGCTGCGGCGGGCGATCCTCGCGGCGGATCACGTCGTCTACCAGAGCGAGTTCTCGAAGCGCTCGGCAGACCTTTTCCTCGGCGAGCCAAACGGATCGTGGGACATCCTCCACAACGCGGTCGACGTCGATCACTTCGCGCCCGCGCAGAAGTCACCGACGGGCGGTCCGATCCTCCTGCTCGGGGGCGATCAGACCCAGGCGTACCGGCTCGAGCTCGGCTTGCGAACACTGGCGGTGCTGACGTCGCAGCACCCCGACGCTCAGCTGCTCATCACGGGGCGAGTCGTGGTTCCCCCGGAGCCGCTGATCGACGAGCTCGGCCTCCGCGGTCGCGTCCATCTGCTCGGTGAGTACCCACAACGTGCAGCGCCCGCGATCTTTCGACGCGCGCATCTGCTCCTGCACACGAAGGTGAACGACCCGTGCCCGACACTCGTCGTGGAGGCGATGGCCTGTGGGCTGCCTGTCGTCTATCCCGCGAGCGGAGGGACGGTGGAGCTCGTCGGAGATACGGCGGGTATCGGCGTGGAGCATCCGAGCACGTGGGAGCGCGATGAGCCACCGAGCGCCGAGGCGCTCTCCGACGCAGTCGACCGTCTCCTCGCCCATCTCCCGCGATACTCGGCGGCGGCACGGTCGAGAGCCGTCGAGCGGTTCGCACTCGACCCGTGGCTCGAGCGTCATGCATCGCGCTTCGGCTCTCTCTTCGAGGGCCGCGCTGCTTCCCATGGTTGACAACGAGCGCGAACGTGGCGAGTGTCCGCAGCGGGAGAGGACGGATGACTCGGAGATTCGGCACATTCGCGGTGTTCTCTGCAGCTGTCGGGCTGACGTTGACCAGCGGTGCGTTTACCGCGACCCCCCGTGAGGAGCAAGCGTCGGGCCTGAGGCAGCAGCTGCCCGCAGGGATCAAGCAGGCGAAGCTCGACTCACGATTGGCCGGCGTCGCGCGAGCACATACGGCCGGCGGCCTGGCTGCCGCTGTCGCTGCAGCCAGGGCTGCGGGCCTCCACGTGAAGAACGGCCGCGTCCGAGCTGTCATGGTCGCTAGCAGCAAGGCGCCTGCGGAGGCTGCAGCCCGGGCGCACGGCGGTGCGATCGAGGGCGCTCACGGAAAGCGTGTTCAGGTGCTCCTTCCGCCGGGCGCACTCGACGCGGTCTCGAAGAATCCCTACGTTGAGTACCTACGGCCGCCCCTGACGCACCTGCCGGAGGCGGTCCCGGGCGAGGGAGTCGCGGCTTCCGGTGCGACACCGTGGATCGCAGCGGGAAGGAAGGGCGCGGGGGTGAAGGTGGCCGTCGTGGATCTGGGCTTTGCCGGCTACGCTGAGCGGCAAGCCGAGGGGGAGCTGCCGGCGTCCCTGACCACCGTCGACTACTGCGACGGTGAGTTCGCGACGGAGGAAGTGCACGGAACTGCCGTGGCGGAGATCGTCCACGAGATGGCACCGGACGCCGAGCTGACGCTTATCTGCATCAACACCGAGGTTGCGCTCGGTGCGGCCGAGGAGTACGCGGAGGCCAATGGGATTCGCGTTATCAATCACTCCGTCGGCTGGTTCAACGCGGTTCGCGGGGATGGGACGGGCGGAGCGGGAACGATCGACGGAGTCGTAGCGGATGCTCGCGCGGCCGGAATCCTGTGGGTGAACTCCGCGGGCAACCAGTCGGAGGATCACTGGAGCGCCAGCTTCAACGACACCGACGGCAATGGAGTCCATAACTACACATCGACCGACGAGGGAAACACCTTCCTCGTCCCGGAGGGCCAGGCGGCGTGCGCCACGCTCAAGTGGGACTCATGGCCGACGACGAACCAGGACTTCGACCTCTATGTCGCGCATTCGGCGACCGGAGCACTCGTCGCTGCGTCGACGAACCTCCAGAACGGTTCTCAGACGCCTACCGAGGAAGCCTGCTTTGTCAACACTTCCTTCGACGACTCTTTCTTCATCGCAATCGACCGGTTCGCGACGACGACGAAGCCTCGCCTCGATGTTGTGGTGAACGGCGGCTACTTCCTGCAGTATCAGGTTGCGGCCGGAAGCATCAACGAGCTTGCCGCTTCGCCGAACACCTTCGCGGTAGCGGCGATCTGCTGGCAGTCGAACGCGCTCGAGTCGTTCAGCTCGCGAGGGCCGACGATCGACGGCCGCATCAAGCCCGACATTTCGGGGCACGACGCTGTCTCGAATGCAACGTACGGTCCGGCGGGAGGCTGCGGGACGGCCGGCTTCCTCGGGACGTCGGCGGCAGCTCCGCACGTCGCCGGAGCGGCTGCGCTCGTGCTCGGGCAGAGCCCTGGGTACTCGGTCACCCAGCTCCAGGGCGCGCTGACGAGTGCCGCAGTCGATATGGGAGCCAGCGGTAAGGACAACTCCTTCGGTTCCGGAAGGCTTCGCGTCCCGCTGATCCTCGCTCCCGCTGTCACGTCCATGACGCCGGGCTCCGCTGTGGCGGGGACCGCAGTGGTGCTTGGTGGTTCGGCGTTCACGGGTGCGACAAGTGTGACCTTCAACGGAGTGCCTGCGACGACCTTCACGGTGAACTCGGCAACGAAGATCACTGCTGTCGTCCCTTCGAGCGCGACGATGGGACCTATGCAAGTGACTACGCCGGACGGGTTCGGCCAGAGTGCGACGCCCTTCAAGCCCACACCCAAGCTCACGCTCGCGAGCCCGAGCCCGGCCCAGGCGGGAGACGCTCTCACCATCACGGGCACCAACCTCGCGGGGGCGAGCGCGCTCAAGCTCGGCTCTCTCACCCTTCCCCTCGACTCGGTCACTGCGACCGAGGTGCAAACGACGCTTCCCGCCTCGGGCGCGGTCACCAACAACCTCGCTGCCACCACCCCCGCCGGTCAGAGCGCGGGACTCAAGCTCGGGATCCGTCCTTCCATCTCCGGCTTCACCCCTGCCAGCGCCCCCGCCGGCACCCAGATCACGCTCGACGGTCAGACCTTCACGGGTACGACCAAGGTCAGCTTCGGCTCGGCGAGCGCGAGCGCCACCTTCACCGTCGTCTCTACCACCCAGCTCAAGGCGACCGTCCCCTCTGCGGCCGTGACGGGACCGCTCACGGTCACCAACGCGGGCGGCACCACGCTCAGCGCAGACAGCTTCGGAGTGCTGGCGAAGGTCAGCTCGTTCTCCCCAGCGAGCGGAGTTGCCGGGACTCAGGTGACGATGACCGGCACCGGGCTCATCGGAGCGACGTCCGTGAAGTTCAACGGTGTCGAGGCAACTGCGACGTCGAGTGTCACCGCGACGAGCCTCAAGGCGACAGTCCCACCGGGGGCGACGAGCGGTCCGATCACGGTCACCACTCCAAGCGGTGTCGGGACGAGCGGTTCGAGCTTCACGATTCCGCTCGCGATCACCGGGTTCAGCCCGGCGAGTGGTCAGGTGGGTGACACCGTGACCATCATCGGAGCAGGCTTCCTCGGCCTCACGGGGGTTAAGTTCGGAGACGCGACCGCGAGTGGCACGATCGACTCGGATACCCAGATCACGGTGACAGTTCCGCCCGGCGCGACCGACGGGCCGATCGTGGTCGCGAACGGCTCGGTGTCAGTCCCTAGCGCCGCCTCGTTCGACGTGATCGTGGTAACGGTGACTTCTCAACGAATCGTCTTCAGCACGAATCGCTTCGGCGGCACGGAGATCGCCGTCATGAACGGCGACGGCTCAGGGCTCACGCGGCTCACAATCAACTCCTCGGGCGATTTGGCCCCAGCATGGTCGCCAGATGGGACGAAGATTGCGTTTGCGAGCAATAGAGACGGGCAGTGGGACATATACGTGATGAACTCCGATGGCTCTGGGCAGACGCGCCTGACGGATCGACCCGCAACGACGGACACATCTCCGACGTGGTCTCGGGACGGATCGATGATTGCCTTTGAAAGCAATTCAGGCACGGACGCCGAGATTTGGGTGATGGGCGCTGACGGCAGCAATCCCGTACAACTCACCGATTCGCCGCTTGGCTGGAATCAAGATCCAGCCTGGTCGCCGGACGGATCCAAGATCGCCTTCACGTCCACGCGGGACAGCAGTTACGAGATCTACACGATGAATCCGGACGGAAGCGCTCAGGTGAACGTCACAAACAGCACTGACATCTCCGAGGGCAACCCAGATTGGGCACCTGATGGAGCGAAAGTCGTGTTCGGAAACCTTGCCGTTGTCCCACCGCAGTCTCAAGGCATCAACACAGTCAACTCGGGCGGTGGTGGCGGGACGGCGTTGACCTTCAGCGATGATAGACACCCGTCGTGGTCGCAATGCTCGCGTATCGTTTTCGTCAGGTTCGTCGTCGGAGCAGAGCGGGAGATCTTCGTCATGTTCGATGACGGGAGCGCCGTCCAGCGGCTCACGCAGGATCAATGGGCGGACCTGGAGGTCGACTGCTGGGAGCCACCGGGCCCCTAGCGCGCCCCGCGGTAGCCCCGGACCCGCCCGCGCAACGTCGCCGTGTAGTACGAGGCGCGGGCGCGATCCAAGTGCGCGAGCGAGACGACCATGCCGCCGAGCGGCCGGATCAGCATGCGCGCGACCGACCTCGCCGGATACCCGTGCTTTCGGAGCAGGTAGCCGACGCTTGCTCCGTCGCGATATCCGACGAGGGCATCATCGAAACGAACGTCGTGCCGAACGACGAGGGACGGGTCGTACTCGATCCGTGCGCCCAAGCGGATCGCGCGAATGAGGTAGTCGATCTCCTCCGCCGAAGACCAGGGCTGGCCTGAACCGACGCCGAGGCTCTCGTCGAACGGGCCGACCCGCCGGACGACCTCGGCCCGGAGGAACATCGCGGCCGAGATCCCGCGGTTCCAGAGGTTGTCGCTCGTGAGCACGACCGAATCCGACTTCCACGATGCCGACGAGCTCCCCGCTGCGTCCTCCACCCTCCCTGTCAGACCGTCGAGGCCTGGCTCGCTCGAGAACCGAGCTGCGACGCGCTCGAGCAGGTCGGCCGGGTAGACGCAGTCGTCGTCGGGGAAGGCTACGAAGTCTGCGTCGATGCGAGAGAGGGCCGCGTTTCGAGCGAGAGAGAGGCCTCGCGGCGACCGAAGGTGCTCGACATTGAGATCCGGGTGTCGGGCTAGGGCGTCTGCCGCGCGGTTGTCCTCGTTCTGGTCAACGACGAGGACGCGAATGCGCCGGAATTCCTGCTCCGCGAGCGAGTTCAAGAAGCGCTCGAGCTCCTCGACGCGCCCCACCGTCGCCACGACGAGGTCGAACGACGGGAGCTCCTGCGGCACGGGCCGTAGGCTACGGGACGTCCGTGCCGACCGCACCGCTCGTCTCCGTGCTCCTGGCCGTCCACAACGGCGAGCCCTACCTGCGGACGGCGCTCGAGAGTGTCGTTCGACAGACGATGACCGATCTCGAGCTCATCGTCGTCGACGACGCATCGACGGACGCCACTCCGGACGCCATCGCCGCGATCGACGACCCACGGTTGCGAGTTCTCCGAAACGACGAGCAGCTCGGCCTCGCTACGGCGCTGAATCGCGGGCTGGACGAAGCTCGCGGGCGGTATGTTGCGCGGCTCGACGCCGACGACGTCGCGCTTCCACGTCGGCTCGAGCGGCAAGTCGCACGCATTCGTGCGACGCCCGGGACCGTGATTCTCGGCAGCTCGGTGTGTGCGATCGACGACGACGGTACGCCGGGGCCGGTCCACGCGATGCCGGCGACGCCTGCGGCAATTCGCTGGCATCTGCTCTTCAGCTCGCCGTTCTTTCATCCCACCGTGCTACTCGATCGCGAGCGGCTGGAGCGCGGCGGGTTTCGCTACGACCCGTCCTTCCTCGAGAGCGAGGACTACGACCTGTGGGCCAGAGTTCTCGCCTCGGGGGATGGTGCCAATCTCTCCGAGTCTCTCGTTCTGTACCGCGTGCACGGTCGCCAGGCCTCGCAGGCCAGGCGCGAGCTCCAGCGCTCGTTCCAGCTCGACGTCGCACGCCGCGAGATCGCGCGCGTGGCTCGGCACTTGTCCGCAGGCGAGATCGAGCTCGCGTGGAGCGTCGGAGTGGGAGAGCGACTCGATCCGGCGTCGGTCGACGATGCGGCTTCCGCCTACATCGAGCTCGCGCGCGCATTCCATGGCGGATCGCCAGGAGATGACTCGCTGGGCCAAGCGGTCGCTCGTCCGCTCCTCCGCGCAGCTCGCCGGGCCTCCGGTGGAGCGCGCCTCCGCCTGCTGCGGCGCGCCCTCGAGCTCGATC
>JAERMP010000119.1 GCA_016844515.1 Thermoleophilia bacterium
TGGGCGCGCGGCCGGTCGCGCTCCTCGACGGCCTTCGCTTCGGCGAGCCCGACTGGCACTTCTCGCGTGCCGTGGCCGGCATCGGCCACTACGGCAACTGCGTGGGGGTTCCGACGGTGGGTGGCGAGGCGGTGTTCGACGAGGCCTACCGCGACAACTGCCTCGTGAACGCGATGTGCGTTGGCTTGCTGCCCACCGAGCGGTTGATGCGGGCGAAGGCGACGGGCGCCGGCCACTCCATCGTCCTCTACGGAGCGACGACTGGCCGTGACGGGATCGGCGGCGCGTCCGTGCTCGCAAGTCAGGAGCTCGACGCCGGCGCGGCCGAGAAGCGCCCTTCGGTGCAGATCGGAGACCCCTTCACCGGGAAGAAGCTCATCGAGGCGTCGATCGAGATCGTCCAGTCCGGCCTCGTCGAGTCGCTTCAGGACTGCGGAGCTGCGGGAATCGCGTCGTCTCTCTCCGAGATGGCCGCGGACTTCGGCATCGACGTCCATCTCGACCGCGTTCCGCAGCGGGAGGCGGGGATGGAGCCGTGGGAGGTCATGGTGTCCGAGAGCCAGGAGCGCATGGTTGCGATGGTTCGCCCGCAGATGGTCGAGTCCGTGGAGGCCGTGCTCGATCGCTGGGAGCTCGACCACGCAGTAATCGGTGAGGTCACTGCGACGGGCTCGTTCCGCGCGTACTGGCACGGCGAAGTCGTCGGCGATATCCCCGCAGCTCTGCTGACCGAGGAGTGCCCACGGTACGAGGTCGCCAGCGAGCCGCGGCGACCCACCTCCGTGCCCGACATCGTCGATGCTCCTTCGGCTGGCGACGCGCTCCTCGAGCTTCTCGCCTCGCCCGGGCTGCGCAGTCGCGAGTTCGTGTACCGCCGCTACGACCAGCTCGTGGGCTCGCGCACCGTTCGCCGGCCGGGGCTCGACGCGGCGGTGATCCGGCTGCGTCCGTCCTTGCGAGGGCTTGCTCTCACCCTGGACGGCCAGGGGCGGATCGCGCGCCTCGACCCCTTCCTCGGCGGCGCGCTCGCGGTGCTCGAGGCAGCCCGCAATGTCGCCTGTGTGGGTGGCGAGCCGCTCGGGTTCACGGACTGCCTCAACTTCGGTAACCCGGAGAAGCCGGAGATCGGATGGGAGCTCGCCGAGGCGATCGACGGAATCGCTGCCGCCTGCGAGGCGCTCGTGCTTCCGGTCGTCTCCGGGAACGTCTCGCTCTACAACGAGACGAACGGCCGCGCGATCCACCCGACGCCGGTCGTCGGCGCGGTCGGGCTCGTCGAGGACGTTCGCCGGGTTCCGAAGGGCTGGCGGGAGGGCGATGCCGTGTTCGTCGTCGAGGCGTCGCCGGTGTCCCTTGCGGGCTCCGAGTTCCAGGCGCTGTACGGCGAGGTCGGAGGCATCCCCCCGCGGCTCGATCTCGAGCTCGAGGCACGGCTCGTCTCGTTCCTTTGGCAGGCTGCCCCGCTCTCGACGCTCGTCCACGACGTGTCGGAAGGTGGCCTCGCCGTTTGCGTCGCCGAGGCAGCTTTGTACTCCGGGCTCGGCGCGCTGCTGGAGCTCCCCGACGATCCGCGCGAGCTCTTCGGCGAGATCGGTGGTCGCGCGATCGTCTCGTGCTCAACGGAGGCAGCAGACTCGCTTCGCGGCCTCGCGCTCGAGCTCGACGTGCGGCTGCGCGCGGCCGGGGTCGCGGGCGGAGCTACCCTGCTGGGAGTGGAGTTGGCGGAGCTGCGGCGCGCCTGGGAAGGTCCGGGCGACTGACATGTGCGGGGTGTTCGGCATACGCTCGGAGGAGCGGGACGTCTCGCGTCTCGCGTACTTCGCGCTGTTCGCCCTCCAGCATCGCGGCCAGGAGTCCGCCGGGATCGCCGTCTCCGACCAGGGTCGCCTGACCGTGGTTCGGGAGATGGGACTCGTCGCGCAGGTGTTCAACGAGCAGCAACTCCAGGCGCTGCCGGGAGAGGTGGCGATCGGCCACACGCGCTACTCGACGACCGGCTCCAACCGCTGGGCGAATGCGCAGCCGCTCATCCATCATGGACGTGCGCGAACGGTGGCCCTCGGGCACAACGGCAACCTCATCAACGTCGAGGAGCTCAGGGCAGAACTCATCGCGGACGGCATCAGACTCACTTCCGGCTCCGACTCGGAGGTGATCGCGGCTCTCATCGCCCGCGACCCGGCTCCTCTGTCCGAGGCTGTCGGGAACGCGATGAGTCGGCTCGAAGGCGCGTATTCGGTGACCGCCCTCGTCGACGGCACGCTCGTGGCGTTCCGCGACCCGCTCGGATTCCGGCCGCTTACGCTCGGTCAGCTCGGCGACGACTGGGCGGTTTCGTCGGAGACCTGCGCTCTTGATCTGATCGGTGCCGAGGCTGTGCGCGACGTTCGCCCCGGCGAGGTGGTGTGGATCGACGGAGAAGGCTTACACGGCACACAGACGGCTCCGGCCGGCCGGAACGCGCTCTGCATCTTCGAGCTCGTCTACTTCGCGCGGCCGGACTCGCGGCTAGGAGGCGTCGAGGTGCACGGCTCCCGCATTCGGATGGGCGAGCGGCTCGCGCGGGAGGCGCCGGTCGACGCCGACCTCGTCATCGGGATCCCCGACTCGGGCACACCGGCCGCGATCGGCTTTGCGAAGGCGTCCGGGATTCCGTTCAACGAGGCGCTGATCAAGAACCGGTACGTCGCTCGCACGTTCATCCAGCCCGACCAGGGCATGCGCGAGCAGGGAATCAAGATCAAGTTCAATCCGCTCGACGAGGTCGAAGGCAAGAGGATCGTCGCCGTCGACGACTCGATCGTCCGCGGGAACACAATGCGCCAGCTCGTTGCGATGCTGCTCGCTGCCGGCGCTGCCGAGGTGCACGTGCGCATCTCGTCCCCGCCGGTCGTCTCGACCTGCTTCTACGGGATCGACATGGCCGACGAGGACGAGCTCGCCGCGGCGCACCGCTCGGTGGAGGAGATGCGTGTCCACGTCGGCGCGACGTCGCTTCACTATCTGTCGGTGGAGGGAATGCAGGAAGCCACGCAGCTCCCGGAGGACTCGGTGTGCCGCGCGTGCTTCACACGCGACTACCCGACCCGAGTGCCCGCGAAGGTCGAGAAGCTCCGCTTCGAGCCGACGCCTGCATAGCGCTAACGCCTCCGAGAACCGTCGCAGATGCTGGTCTGGAGGATCTTGCGCGCAGATCCACGCCCGAAGATTCGCCATCGTTCCCCGCGCTTGACGAAGACGGCCACCGACGTCGTGCTGCCCGTTCCGTCGGCACGTCGGATCGTCCCGGTCTGGACCCGCACGATGGCGAGACCACGGCCTTTGAGATATCGCGTGACCTTGAACCGCTGAACGCCGGTCGCGGTTGGCCCATCGAGTGCGACCCCGTCGAAGATGACGTCGGCGCGCGCCCGCTGCTCCGCCGCGGTCATCGAGATGCACGACGCGCGGGCCGTCGCGGCAAAGACCAGGGCAGCGGTCGTGAGGGCCAGGATCGGAAGAACGACTCGCGTGGTCACGACCCCACTACGCCGCTGCACACGCACTTCGTCACGCACGATGGGGTGGCGTCGGGACGAACACGCTCGTCGTCCGCTGGTAGTCGGCGTAGTCCGCTCGGCTCCGGAGCGCCTGCGCCTCAGTGGCGGGGATGCCCGTGACGCGAAAGAGGAGGAAGAGGAGGCCGGCCGGCACGATCCAGGCGATCCAGCCCCACGGCGTCGCAGTTGCGACGAGCGCGATCCCGCACCAGTTGACCCACTCGAAGAAGTAGTTCGGATGGCGCGACCAGCTCCACAGGCCATCGCGCGCCGTCTTTCCCTTGTTCGCAGGGTCGGCGCGCCAGCTCGCGAGCTGGCGGTCGGCGACGATCGTGCCGACGTTCCCGACTGCCCACACGACGACTCCGATCCAGACGAGAGCGTCGAATCCGCTTGATTCCTCGAGCGCGATGAACGCGAACGGGATCGAGAAGAATACGACGAAGATGGCCTGGAGCTGGAAGAAGAGGAAGAAGTTCCGGTTCGCGTTCGCGCCCCACTTCGCGCGGAGCGCCTGATAGCGCCCGTCCTCCTCCTTGCCGACGACTCGGTTGAAGAAGAGGTAGCCGCCGAGGCGGAAGCCCCACACCGACGCGAGCACCGCAGCCAGCACGCGGTAGGCCGGATCGCCGTCGGCGAGGAGGGCGTAGAGGATGGCGGCGCACGCGATGAGGACGGCCCAGGCCACGTCGACGTGGCTCGCGTCTCCGATCCGCACCTGCACGACCCAGAGAACCGCCATCACGCTGCACGCGAGGATCGCGCCAACGAGGAGGAGACCCCAGACCGTCGCGATCACGTGAGCTCGCGCCAGCGCCGGTACCGCACCGCGCGGCGCACCGTCCGTGGGTCGTGGCCGCGCTCGATGAGCTCTTGGCGGATCTCTCCCTCCTGCGCCATGCGCAGGAAGAGCCACGCGATGGCGACGATCGTGACGAGCGAGCCCTCGAGCATCATCAGCGACCCGGCGAGGCTCTGGTCGGCCTCAGCCGAGAGCCCGAGAAACTGGTCGCCCGTCTCGTAGATCGCGTAGAACGGGCCGCCGGCCCAGACGAACACGTTTCCGATCACCGTCGCAACGAGGCGGACGCCGACGATGTAGGCGAGCTTCGCGCCTGTTCCGAACCACTCGGGCGCGGGCAGCGTCTCGAGAACGGGCAGCCACAGCACGATCCCGGCCGTGAAGAAGGACACGTGCTCGAGCGCGTGGACGGCACTGTTCTCCACGGCGGCCTCGTACATCGCAGGCACGTGCCAGAGGACGAGGTTCGCAGCCCAGATCGGAAGCGCGACGAGCGGGTTGGCGAATACGCGCAGGCGCATCACTCCCGGGAGTGCGAGGACCGGGCGCAGGAGCGGCCCGGTCAGCCCGGCGAGCAGACAGAGCGGGGCGAGATCACCGAGCAAGAGGTGCTGCGCCATGTGGAACGAGAAGAGCTCGTCCTCGGCGACTGCGGCGAGCGGGGACGCAACGGCGAATACGAGGAGCACGATCCCGAGGAAGAACAGTGCGATCCGCCAGCCTGGGACCGGCTGGTCGCGGCGGGCAAGCGTTCGGGCCCGCATCGCGTACGCGACGCCGATCAGCGCGATCGGTGCGAGCTGAAGCGGGTCGAGGGTCCAGCTCGTGACGAGCGAAGGCTCATTCACGGCGTCACTGTATGCGGCCGCCCATCGACAGCAGCTACCGATCAGCCATCTAGACTCGCGGTGTGGGAAGCGGCGAGGAGACGTACGCTGCGGCGGGCGTCTCGCTCACGACCGCCGAGGCGATCGTCGAGCGATTGCGAGCTGCGGCTGAGTCGACCGGTGCGTCCGGATTTGGGGCGTTCGCGGGTCTCTACCCCTTGGACGGAGACAGACTCCTGGCGGCGTCGACCGATTCGGTTGGCACCAAGCTCATCCTCGCGCGCAAGCGCGGACGTCTCCGGGCGTGCGGCGCTGATCTTGCCGCCCACTGCGTCAACGACATTGCGACGTGCGGAGCGGAGCCGCTCTTCTTCCTCGACTATGTCGCCGCAAACCGCATCGATCTCGAGTCGGTGGTCGAGCTCGTGGAGGGTGCCGCCGACGTCTGCCGAGAGGCAGGCTGTGCGCTGATTGGCGGCGAGACCGCCGAGCTCCCGGGGATCTACCAGGAGGACGAGCTCGACTTTGCCGGCACCTGTGTCGGGCTAGTCGAGCGGGATCGGCTGATCGATGGATCGAGGATCGAGGTCGGCGATGCGATCGTCGGTCTGCCGGCCGTCGGAGTGCATGCCAACGGCTTCACGCTCGTACGCCGAATCCTCGAGGAGCAGGACTACACCGGCGAGGACCTCCTGGCGCCGACCCCGCTCTACCTGGACGACGTACGTCGACTTCGCGCGATCTCGGACGTTCGCGGTCTCGCTCACATCACCGGGGGCGGCATCCTCGGCAACCTTTCGCGTGTCCTCCCGGACGGGCTCCGCGCCGACCTCGACTGGAACCGGTGGGAGCGACCGCCGGTGTTCGGCTGGCTCGCGCGGCACGTCTCGGAAGACGAGCTGCGGCGAGTGTTCAACCTCGGCATCGGCTATGTCGCCGTCGTCCCGGATCCGGGCGACGGGCTTGTGATCGGGACCATCGTGCGGGCGTGATCGGCGTGCTCGTGAGCGGCGAAGGGTCGAATCTCCAGGCGCTGCTCGACGCAAATCTCCCGGTCGTCGCGGTGGCGTCGAACAAGGCAGGCGTGCGGGGTCTCGACCGAGCCCGGGTTTCAGGGGTCGCCACGGCGGTATTCGCGCTCGACGAGTACGACGATCGCGACGCGCGCGACCTCGCAATGGCGGACTGGCTCGAGGGGCGCGGAGTCGAGCTCGTGGTCTGCGCCGGCTACATGCAGCTCCTTCGCCCGTCGTTCCTCGATCGATTTCCGGGTCGCGTCGTCAATGTGCATCCCGCGCCGTTGCCCGACTTTCCCGGCGCCCGCCCGCTGGAGGATGTCCTCGAGGCCGGCGCGCAGGAGACCGCGGCAACCGTGCACTACGTCGACGAGGGGGTGGACACTGGAGCCGTGATCGCGACCGAACGCGTTCCCGTGCTTCCTGGCGACACTGTCGAGACGCTTCGCGCGCGCGTGCACGAGGCCGAGCACCACCTCCTTCCCCGCGTCGTCAGAGACCTGTGCGCGCGCTGATCTCCGTCTACGAGAAGACCGGCCTCGTGCCGTTTGCGCGAGGGCTCGTCGACCTCGGCTTCGAGCTCGTCGCGAGCGGAGGCACCGCGGAGGCGCTCGAGGAGGAAGGGCTCGTCGTGACGAGCGTCGAGGACGTGACGGGGTTTCCGGAGATGCTCCACGGGCGGGTGAAGACGCTTCACCCGAGGATCCACGCGGCGATCCTGGCGCGGCGCGATCTCGCTGAGGATCGCGGCTCGCTGAAGAAGCACGGGATCGAGCCGTTCGACCTCGTCTGTGTGAACCTAGGCCCGCCATGCTGAGAGCCGCCGCCAAGAACCACGCGTCTGTCACAGCCGTTTGCCAGCTCGGAGACTACGACGCGGTGCTCGCGGAGCTTCGGGCAGACGGCGTGACGTCGATCGAGACGCGCAGGCGCCTCGCTGCGACCGCGTTCGCGACGACCGCCGCGTATGAGGCCGCAATCGCTGCATGGTTCCTGCGGGACGAGCCGTTTCCCGAAACGATCTCGCTCGCCTTCGACAAGGCGCACGAGCTCTCCTACGGCGAGAACCCGCACCAGCAGGCGGCGTACTACGCCGAGCGGGGCCGTAGAACCCACATTCTCGCTCGCGTCGAGCAGCTGGGCGGGAAGCAGCTGTCCTTCAACAATCTCAACGACCTCTCGGCAGCGCGTCTGCTCGCGCGCGAGTTCGACGATCCGGCGTGTGTCATCGTCAAGCACGCGAACCCCTGCGGTGTCGCCGAGGCGGCCACGATCGAGGAGGCGTACACGGGTGCCCTTGCCGCCGACCCGGTCTCGGCGTACGGCGGGGTCGTGGTCTTGAATCGCGCAGTGACCGCGGCACTCGGCGAAGCTGTTGCGGAGCAGTTCGTCGAGGTGTTCTTCGCGCCTGGATACGACGAGCAGGCGATGGAGGCGCTCGCGCGCAAGACGTCGATGCGAGTCCTCAACGACACCGAGCGTCGGGCGCTTACCGACGTCGAGCCGGACTACCGGCGCGTGCTCGGCGGCCTGCTCGTCCAGGAAAGAGACTGGGAAGTCGCCGGGCGCGAAGAGATGACGGTCGTTTGCGGAGAGGTCTCGGACGCGCTGTGGGAAGACCTCCTCTTCGCCTGGTGCGTCGTGAAGCACGTGACGTCGAACGCGATCGTCCTTGCCGGCGGACGGCAGACAATCGGGATCGGCGCAGGGCAGATGAGCCGCGTGGACGCCGTGCGCATCGCGCTCGAGAAGGCGCGCGAGCTCGGACACGAGCTCGAGGGCGCAGTGCTCGCGTCCGACGCGTTCTTCCCCTTTGCGGACGGGCCGCAGCTCGCGCTCGACGCCGGCGTAACGGCACTGATCCAGCCGGGCGGATCGAAGCGCGACGGCGAGGTGATCGAAGCGGTGTCAGCTGCAGGCGCGGCGATGGTCTTCACCCACCGCCGTCACTTCCTGCACTGAGGGGGGTCAGACCCCAAGACGTGGCGCTTTGGGACATGCCCGGGGTCTGACCCCGGGTCAGACCCCGGGCTACGCGATCGCCTCGTCCTCGTTGAGGAGGTGCGCGAAGCGCGAATGGGCGTCCACGATCTCGACGGATCGCCCTGCTTCGAGCTCGCGGCGCAGGTCGAGGAGGATCTGGGCGACCTCGGGTCGACCGCCGAGCTCGGTCTCCACGCGTGCCAGTGCGCAGCCTCGATCCCAGAATGCGCACTCCTCTCCAGGGCAGCGATTTGCGTGCCCTTCGGCGATCAGCTCGATCGTGCAGAGCTGACGGTGGTCCTCGGTCGGCCTCACGATACGAGGATGCGCTCCCTTCCCGCGGCGACCATCGGCGTGGCTGCGGATGCCGACTGCGGGAAGCTACGGAACCTGCCACGATCGCCGCGTGGACGCCTTCGACCTCGATGTGCGCCGCCACGTCTACTTCTCGGTCGTTGCGAGTGGCCGGCCGCCGACGACCACGGAGACCGCAGAGGCCTTCGGGCTAACCGAACCGGAGATCGCCGATGCGTATCGGCGTCTTCACGGCGCGCACGCGCTCGTTCTCTTCCCGGATACGACCGACGTCTGGATGGCGAACCCCTTCTGCTTCGTGCCGACGCCGCATCGCGTCACGGCCGGCGGGCGAACCTGGACGGGAACATGCGCCTGGGATGCGCTCGGCATTCCCGGCGCGTTGCACGGCGACGGCCGCGTCGACACCGAGTGCGCATGTTGCGGTGACTTGCTTGCGCTCGAGGTCGTCGGCGGTGAGCTCGCGCGTGGCGCGGACGTGCTCGTCCACCTGGTTGTCCCGGCACGACGCTGGTGGGACGACATCGGCTTCACCTGAAGCACCATCGTCTACCTCCGGTCGGAGGAGCACCTGGAACGATGGCTCGACGCCAACGGTTACGAGCGCGGGGCGTCGATGGCTGCCTCGCAGATGAACGACCTCGCCCGGCGGTTCTGGTGGACGCGGCTCGACCCCGGCTGGCAGCCCAGGTCGCTCGACGAGTCGCAAGCGATCCTCGTCGAAGTCGGGCTCACCGGCGAGTTCTGGCAGCTGCTGTAGGCGCGAGGCTTGCCTCGCCCGCACGCAGGGGGCCGGGCATGCCCGGCCCGATACGCTTCCGCCCGATGTCTCGCCGCGAGTATCCAACGGTCCTCGAGCTCGTCGGGCACACGCCGATCGTCCGGCTCGAGCGCCTCGGACGCGATGTCCCGGGCGAGCTCCTCGCCAAGCTCGAGTACCTGAACCCGGGCGGATCGGTGAAGGACCGAATCGGGCTCGCGATGATCGAGGCGGCGGAGAAAGACGGTCGGCTTAGACCGGGCGGAACGATCGTGGAGCCGACGTCCGGTAACACCGGCGTCGGCCTTGCCATTGCCGCAGCGCTCCGCGGGTACCGCTGCATCTTCGTGATGCCCGACAAGATGAGCCAGGAGAAGATCTCGATGCTCCGCGCGTA
>JAERMP010000120.1 GCA_016844515.1 Thermoleophilia bacterium
GGCGTAGATCTGGACGGCATAGGCGTAGACCCCGACCAGCACTTCGAGCGACGAGTGCTGGTTCGGCGCGCCGAACACCTCGTCGACGATGTTCGCCGCGAGGAAGTTGGCGATCACGACCTTCATGAAGAGCCCGGTGCCGATCAGGAAGAACGCGCGTGAGGTGTCGACGTAGCGGGGGTCGCGCGGCGACGAGAACTGCGGGATGAGCTCACCCGGGCGCACGATCGGGCCCGCAACGAGGTGCGGGAAGAAGGAGAGGTAGGCGGCGAACGTCCCGAAGCCGACAGGCTCGAAGTCGCGCCGGTACACGTCCACGACGTACGCAATGCCCATGAACGTGAAGAACGAGATGCCGACCGGGAGGATGATCGAGCGCGCCTCGAGAGGAACGTCGATGCCGCCGAACGCGAACAGGTTGTTCGTGGAAGTGACGAAGAAGTCGTAGTACTTGAAGTAGGCGAGGAGGCCGAGGTTGCCCGTCAGCGCGCCAGCGAGGAGCCACTTACGGGTTTTCTGGTCTCGACGGTTGTGGAGCGCGATCGCGAAGACCTGGTTCCACACGATCGAAAACGCGAGCAGGAAGCAGAACCGCCAGTCCCACCCGGCGTAGAAGACGAAGCTCGCGAAGATCATGAACGGACGCCAGCGCACTCCTCGTGGCATCAAGAGCCACGAGAGCGGCAGCACGACCAGGAAGAAGATCGCGAAGGTGGCGGTCGGAAAGAGCACTTGGCTCGCTCAGTCGTGCAGGAAGACCGCCGTCGCAATGACCGACTGCGCGCCGAGTGGTCGCCTGGTCATCTACTCGGGCGGAGGAGGCGGCAAGCGCGCCGGCGTGGTCTCTCCGACGTCAGTGATCTCGAGTGCCGTGCGCTCGACCGGCGGCGCGAACCAGGAGGGATCCTGGGAGACGGCAGGGCCCACGGGTGCGGTGGTGCCGTAGACGAGAGCATCGTCACGCCGAGCTGCCCGCGCCGCCGTCCACTCTGCAAGCGCGACGAGGAGCCAGGCCCCGACCATCACGGCGACGACGGCAGGCGCATCGAGCCCAGCTATGACCGCGAGAACGGCAACGGCGACGATGAAGACGATCTCGAGCGCGAGCCAGGGAACGGCAGCGCGTCGCGCCGCCGGCGTATCGAGCGAGCGCACCCAGGCAGCGCTCTCGCGTTGAGCGGGCATGCGGTCGTCCCAGCCGGGTCGCTCTTCGTCGGGAACCGGTAAAGACCGGGGCTGCGCGCGAAGTGTTTGCAACTCGGACTGCAGCCCGGCCACCTGCGTGGCGAGCGCGCGAACAGCGGCGAGCAGCTCCTCGCTTTCCTGGTTGGCGGGCTCGTGAGAGACCTGCGTCGTCTCGGACGGGTCCGCCATGGGAATCTCGTTAGCTCTCGTCGGAGGGCTTCATCTCGTCGAGCGCTGCCCGGCCTTGCTCGTGGACGTCCGCGCGGCGCTCCTCGACCGTCGCTTCCGGTGTCTCCGAAGGCTCGTCCGACTCGTCGGAGTCTCGTGACTCGGCGAGCTTCCTCCGGAGCTCCCCTGCAGGGTCGTCCGCAGCGGGCACGGAGGGAGCAGTGACCTCGGTCTCGGCGCCGCGTCGCTTGAGCCAGCGCACCAAAGCTGCGATGCCGATCGTGACGATGATCCACTTCAGAAGCCTGCGCACGCGCCCGATGGTACAGCCATCTGCGGCGCGGTTCGACCCGCATCGAATCAACGCGAGGCAGGCCCCGCCCCTACAGGTACAATCCCGCGGCTTCCTGCCTCGCACCGGGCCCGACCGTTCCCGGCGGTGCCTTCACCGGCGAGGCCGATTCAGACCGAGGGAAGGAGTTGACGGGAACCGTGAACGAGTACGAGATTCTGTTGCTGCTCGACGTCGAACTGGACGACGACCGCCAGGCCGAGATCGTGACGCGCGTCCGCGAGCTGGTCGAGAAGGGCGGTGGCTCGTGGGACCTGCACGACGTTTGGGGTCGGCGCAAGCTCGCGTACGAGATCGGCCACAAGGGCGAGGGCAGCTACCACCTGCTGCAGTTCACCTCTGACACGACAACGCTCGACGAGGCGTCGCGCGTGCTCCGCATCGACGACGGTGTCATGCGGCACATGGCGACACGTCGAATCCAGGGGAGTCCCGCGCGGCCCGTAGCGGTGGCCGCGCCGACGCGCCAGGATGCAGAGATCGCATCCCAGGATGCAGAGACCGCATCCGACGTCTCAGAAGAGGAGGAGTAGCCCATGGCCGCCAGCATCAATCGAGTCGTTCTCGTCGGGAACCTGACAAGGGATCCGGAGCTCAGGCACACGCCGTCCGGGACGGCGGTCTGCTCGCTGCGTCTTGCCGTGAACACACGGCGCAAGGACGAGTCGGGCGAGTGGACCGACAAGCCGAACTACTTCGACATCACCGTCTGGGGCCAGCAGGGCGAGAACTGCGCCCAGTACCTCGCCAAGGGACGTCCGGTCGCCATCGACGGCCGCCTCGAGTGGCGCGAGTGGGAGGCGCAGGACGGTGCCAAGCGCCAGGCGGTCGAGGTCGTCGCCGATAGCGTCCAGTTCCTCGGTGGCCGCCAGGAGTCCGAGGGCGCGTACGTGCCCGCAGGCGCCGCCGCGAGCGGAGACGACTTCCCGTCCTCGCCGGCCGACGACGACATCCCCTTCTAGTGCGCAAGACCGGGAATCCGCTCGCGCGAATTCCGGTCGCGCGAAAATCCCTGAAGGCGGCTGCTTTCGCAGCCGCACCGCTGTGCAAGACCGGGAATCCGCTCGCGCGAATACCCCTGAAGGCGGCTGCTTCGCAGCCGCACCGCTGCGCATGACCGGGAATCCGCTAGCGCGAATTCCGGTCGCGCGAATACCCTTGAAGGCGGCTGCTTCGCAGCCGCGCCACAGCTAACCCACATCAACCGCAGGAGAGCACGATGGCATCGAAGAAACAGCAACCACGGAGGCGTACCGGCCCGAGCACCGCGCCCGGCAGGAGGAAGAGCTGCCACTTCTGCCGGGACAAAGTCGCGGAGATCGACTACAAGAACATCGCCCAGCTCAGGCGCTACATCTCGGAGAAGGGCAAGATCCGCTCGCGCCGGATCACGGGCGCGTGCCGGCGGCACCAGATCCAGGTGGCGTCTGCGGTCAAGCGTGCGCGGGAGATGGCTCTTCTCCCGTACGTCGGTTAGGAGCGCTGTCCGATGCAGATCATCCTCCTCACCGACGTCGAGAAGCTGGGTCTGCGCGGAGACGTCGTCGACGTCGCCCGCGGGTATGCCCGCAACTACCTGCTTCCGCGCCGCATGGCGGAGACCGCGACACCGGCTCTGGTCGCCGAGTTGCGCCGCGTCGACGCACAACGAGCGAAGCACGAGGCGCGGACTGCCGAGCAGGCGTCCGAGATCGCGGAGGTGCTCGGGAAGACCGTGCTCCGCTTCGAGGTCAGGGCCGGGCCGACCGGCTCGCTCTTCGGCTCCGTGACGCCGTCCGATGTCGCCGACGAGATCTGGCGCGCTCGCAAGATTCGCGTCGACCGGCGCAAGATCGCGATCGATCCGATCAAGCGCATCGGTCGCTACTCGATCCCGATCGAGGTCTTCACCGACGTGGACGTCGAAGTCAAGACTCTCGTCGTTCCCGAGGGTGGGGAGCTCCCGCCCGAGGAGGAGCTCGCAGCACTCGAGGCGGCTGAGGCCGAGGCTGCCGCCGCGGCTCAGGTCGAGGCGGAGCACGTCGACCTCGACGACGTGATCGCGGAAGTGCTCTCCGAGGACGAGCCACCCTCACTCACGACGGCGGACGAGGCCCTTCCGGAGGAGGCCCCTGCCGGCGAACCTTCATCCGAGGACGAGGCGTAGCAGCCCGCTCGGCGAACAGATAGCTCATGCGCGCCTTTGCTCTACTCGCCGTCGCATGCGCGGCGCTTTTCGTGGGCGGTGCGGCGTTCGCGACGCCCGAGGCGCAGCCACGCGTCACGTTGATCGGCGACTCGATCGCGGCCTCGTTCGAATACGTTCCTGCAGCGCGCAAGTACCTCGGCAAGGGCCTCGACTTCCGCACGAACGCCATGGTCTGCCGTCGCCTGGTCGCATCGAGCTGCGTCTTTCACGGAACGCAGCCTGCGACGGCGCTCGACATCATTCGGTCGCGCGGCAGTGCACTCGGCGCGGTCGTCGTGGTCAACGTCGGCTACAACGACTGGGCGGCGGTGTACGACGTCGACAAAGTCATGCGTGCGCTCACGGCGGCGCGTGTCCGGACCGTGGTCTGGGTGACGCTGCGTGAGACGACCTCGAACTACGCCAAGAGCAATGCGGCGATCCGTAGGGCGAGCCGCCGCTGGCAGAACCTGGTCGTCGCCGACTGGGACACCCACAGCCGCGGAGAGCCGTGGTTCCGCGCGGACGGCTTGCACCTGACCTCCGCCGGCGCGACCGGCCTCTCGCGGCTCCTGCGGCCGCTCGTGCTGAACGGAATCAGCGGTTCCTAGGCTGTACTGCTTGCGCAACACCGGAATCCGCGAGCGCGGATTCCGGTCGCTGGTTGATGTTGGGGGAACCTCACCGTTTCCCCCAAACCCCCTCCCCTGGTCCGCTCCGCGGACAAGGCGCTCCGCGTCTTCCTCCAGACCGCCTCCACTGGTCCGCTTCGCGGACAAGACGCTCCGCGTCTTCCACAGGGCTGTTCATAGAAGCCGGAACTTCCCGCTCCGAGCGGATGTTTCCGGCTGGACAACTCTGTGCGTCCTGTCGACAGGCCATCCGAAGGCGGGGATAACCTGGGAACGTATGTTCCGTTCTCCCTGCACGGGAACTGGCTTGTGTTCCGATTGGACGCGGCGACTCCGGACGGCTTGACTCCCGCTTCGTGATCAGCGCCTGCCCAAAGGCCGATCGGTGAGACGCCGTGTCGCAACCCCGTCCTCCATAACAGGCGAGGCGCAATCATGAGTTCCACCGGGCTCGACCGCGTGAGCGAGCGCCTGAGCGCGATCGTCCCGCCCCAGAACCTCGAGGCCGAGGAGTCGGTCCTGGGCGCGATGCTGCTGTCGACGACGGCCGTGGGAACCGTCAGCGAGATCCTCGGTGCATCGGACTTCTATCGCGAGAGCCACGCGAAGGCGTATCGGGCAGCGCTCGCGCTATGGGCGAAGGGCGAGCCGGTAGATGCCATCACCCTCTCCGACGAGCTCGACGAGCGCGGTGAGCTCGAGGCGGTCGGCGGGCAGGCGCGAGTCGCCGAGCTCGCGGCCCTCGTCCCGGCGGCGTCGAACGTCGAGCACTACGCACGCATCGTCAAGGAGATGTCCACCCTCCGCGGGCTCGTCCGCGCGGGTCAGGAGATCACGCGGCTCGGCCAGGAGCGGCCCGGCGAGGTCACGGATCTCGTCGATCGCGCCGAGCAGATCGTCTTCGAGCTCGGGCAGCAGCGAGTCACGAGCGACTTCGCGCACATCGAGGTGCTCCTCAAGGAGAGCTTCGAGCGGATTACGCAGCTCTACGAGTCCGGCGCGGAGATCACCGGGGTTCCCGCCGGGTTCCGCGAGCTCGACCTGCTCACGTCGGGCTTCCAGCCGGGGAACCTGGTGATCCTCGCTGCGCGGCCGTCGATGGGGAAGTCCGCGCTCGGCTTCTGTATCGCCGCCAACCTCGCCGTCCGCCACGGGACGCCGGTAGCCCTGTTCACGCTCGAGATGTCGAAGTCCGAGGTGACCCAGCGCATGATGTGCAGCGAAGCGAAGGTCGAGTCGCAGCGGCTGCGCACGGGGCGGCTCGCCCCGGACGACTGGCCGCGGCTGACGACCGCCTGCGACCGGCTGATGAAGGCGCCGATCTACGTCGACGACTCGGGCTCGATCACGATCATGGAGCTTCGCTCGAAGGCGCGACGGCTCAAGTCGAGGGAGCCCTCGCTCGGCCTCATCGTCGTCGACTACATCCAGCTGATGACCTCGGGCTCGAACGCGGAGAACCGTGTTCAAGAGGTCTCGCAGATCTCTCGCGCCCTCAAGGTGCTGGCACGCGAGCTCGAGGTCCCGATCCTCGCGATGTCGCAGCTCTCACGTGCCGTCGAGCAGCGTCACGACAAGCGTCCGCTCCTCTCCGACCTGCGTGAGTCGGGATCGCTCGAGCAGGACTCCGACCTCGTCTTCTTCGTGTACCGCGACGAGTACTACCTCGGTGAGGAGTCCGACCAGCAGGGGATCGCGGAGATCATCCTCGCGAAGCACCGCAACGGTCCGACGGGCACGATCAAGCTCTCGTTCCTCCGCCGCTACGCGAAATTCGCCGATCTAGCCGCCGCCTAGTACTCGGGTTCCGTCCGGGGTGGGCTAGAGACTCGGCCCGTGCTGCTCGGGATCGAGTTTCCCCCGACGTCCGCGGAGTGGACGTTCTTCGTCGCGGCGGCCGTGATCCTGCTTGGCCCGCTCCTCGTCGAGCGGATCGGCCTGCCTGGCATCGTCGGAGTCATCCTCGGCGGGCTCCTCGTCGGGCCGTTCGTCCTCGGCTGGGTCGAGCGCGAGGGTGTCGTCGAATCGCTCGGTCAGCTCGGGATCCTCTTCTTGATGTTCCTCGCCGGCCTCGAGCTCGACCTCGACGAGTTCGCCGCCAACCGACGCGCAGCGCTGACCTTCGGAGCGTTCACGTTCTCGTTGCCGTTCGTGCTGGGTATCGCGCTCGTCCTCCCGTTCGGCTACGGCGCTGCGACAGCGTTGTTGTTCGGATCGCTCTGGGCCTCGCACACGCTTGTCGCCTATCCGATCGTCCAGCAGCAAGGCCTCTTGCGCGATCGAGCCGTCGGCATTGCCGGAGGCGGGACGGTCATAACGGACACGCTTGCCCTCTCGGTGCTCGCAGTGGTCGCTGGGTCCGTCGAGAGCGATGCCAGGCCGAGTGTCCTCCTGCTCGAGGTCGCGCTCGGCCTAGTTGTCCTCGCTGTGTTCTGCGCCCTCCTTCTCCCCCGCGTCACGCGCTGGGTGTTCCTTCTCCCCCGCGTCACGCGCTGGGTGTTCGCCGGTGTGGGGCAGCATCGCGGGGCGCGGTTCCTGTTCATTCTCGTGGCGCTGACCGCGGCAGCGCTCGTCGCCGATCGAGCCGGAATCGAGGGGATCGTCGGGGCGTTCTTCGCCGGGCTGGCGCTCAACCGCCTCGTCCCCGCTCGCAGCCGCCTGATGGAGCAGATCGAATTCATCGGTGGCGTTCTGCTCATCCCATTCTTC
>JAERMP010000297.1 GCA_016844515.1 Thermoleophilia bacterium
GCTGAAGGGCGAGCTCGGCCTGCGAGCCACCACGATCGAGCGCATCGGCATCGGCGGGCACTTGCTCGCCCTCGAGCGCCTGAAGCGCAAGCTCGCCGCAGAGGGACTCTTCGCGCCCGGGCGGAAGCGCCCGCTCCCCCGGCTTCCGCGCGCGATCGGGATCCTCACCGGCGCGGATGCCGCAGCGCGCGGCGACCTCATCGCGACGATCGGAGCGCGCTTTCCGGCGGCGAAGGTCGTGGTCTGTGAGGCACGCGTTCAGGGAAAGGGAGCACCCGCCGCGATTGTCGCCGCCTTGTCGGCACTCGCAGCGCACCCCGAAGTCGACGTCGTCGTGCTCGCGCGCGGCGGCGGGAGCTTCGAAGATCTCCTCCCCTTCAGCGACGAGACCGTCGTGCGGGCCGTCGCAGCGACCTCGGTTCCCATCGTCTCCGCGGTTGGGCACGAGCAGGACACTCCACTCTGCGATCTGGCCGCGGACGCCCGGGCTGCTACCCCGACCGCCGCGGGCGCGCTCGTCGTCCCGGACCTGACCGAGCTGAACGCCGCGCTCGAGAGCTCGCGCCGCAGGCTCGCCCTAGCCATACGAAACCTTCTCCGGCGTGACGTCGCACGGCTCGACCGCCTCGGAGCGAGGCTGCGCGCGGCACCACGCCTGCTCATCGAGCGGCGCAGGTCGGGGCTGGATCACGCCGGAGCGCGCCTCCAGACGCTTTCGCCACTCGCAACGCTCGCGCGGGGATACGCAATCGTCCGCGCGGGGGCTGTTGCGCTGCGCGACGCCTCTGTAGTGAGTCAGGGCGACCGGCTCGAGATCGAGCTTGCGTCGGGCGCGCTCGGGGCTACGGTCGACGAGGTCCGTCCGTGACGGATGACAGGTCGTTCGAGGAACTCCAGAAGGAACTGGAGGACATCGTTGCCCGGCTCGAGCGAGGCGACGTGGCGGTCGACGACGCGATCGCGCTCTTCCGCCGGGGCGAGGAGCTCTACAAGACATGCGTCGCGCGGCTGCAGGGAGCCGAGCTCCAGATCGAGGAGCTGTCGGCCTCTGATGCCGAATGAGTGACAAGCCGCACGCGGTTCGTGTATGAATCGCCCCATGTCAAAGCCGACACCAGACCTGCTCCGTAACGTCCGCCTCTTCTCGGACCTCGACGAGAAGGATCTCGAGAGTCTCGCGGACGAGTTCAACGAGCGGCGGTTCTCCGCCGGCGACAAGATCGCACTCGAGGGCGAGGGTGGACTGATGTTCTTCGTCGTCGAGAGCGGCGAGGCGTCTGTCGAGGTTCAGGGTGCGGAGGTCGCGACGCTCGGACCGGGCGCAGCGTTCGGGGAGATCGCGCTGATCGACCGGCGCCCGCGAACGGCAACCGTCACTGCGATCTCGGATCTCAAGGCGTACGGGCTCCCCGTGTTCGTCTTCCGCCCGTTCGTCGAAGCGCGGCCCCAGGTTGCGTGGAAGATGCTCGAGGCGATGGCGGACCGCCTGGAGACCGCCGAGTCTCGGTAGGAGTTAGCTGGCGCAAGACCGGGATCCGCTAGCGCGGATTCCGGTCGCTGGTTGATGCTGGGTGAACCTCCCGGTTCCCCCAGACCCCCTCCACTGGTCCGCTTCGCGGCCGCGGCGCTCCTGTTTCACATCAGGCCTCCAACGCGAGTCGCCGTCCGAGCTCGACGAGATCGGCTTCGGCCTGTGACGGATCGCCTGAGAGCGCAATCGTCTCGGCGCCGGCGATCTTGGCGCGGACACGCCCGCCGAAGACGACACAGCGAACGCCGGCTTCCAGGCAGCGAGCGGCGATCTCCCCGGGCGCCTTCCCCTCCGCGGTCGTCTCATCGATCTGCCCCTCGCCCGTGACGACGAGGTCGTGACCGGCGAGGCGCTCGTCGAAGCCGACCAGGTCGAGCACAGCCGTGGCTCCGGGAACGAGCTCGCCGCCGAGCGCTGCGAATGCCGCACCGAGGCCGCCCGCAGCTCCCGATCCGGGCAGATCCGCGTACGGCCCGAGCTCTTCCATCGCGGCGAGTCGACGTTCGAGCTCTTCGACGTCCTTCTCGGATGCTCCCTTCTGGGGGCCGAACAACCTTGCCGCATCGGCGAGCCGCGTTCGCACGTCACACAGAACCACGGTCGGGACCGGAAGCTCTCTCACGCACTCGCGCAGGCCTGCGCCGCCGTCGACGGTCGCGGTTCCTCCGAGCGCGACAATCGCGGACGCCGGCGATTCCGCGAGCGCAGCGAGCAAGAGCTCGCCCAGCCCGCGGCTGGAGGCTCGAAGCGGATCGCGCTCCTCCGGCTTGAGGAGCGGCAGACCGATAGCCGCAGCGGCTTCGACGACGGCGCGCCCGTCAGGGAGCACCAGCCAGCGCGCCGGAACCGGCCGGCCGAGCGGGTCCGACACCACCGCTTCGCGCCACTCGCCGCCCAGCGCCGCGGCGAGCGCTTCGCACGTCCCCTCCCCGCCGTCGGCAACAGGCAGCTCGGTCACATCGGCGCCGACCTCGCGGAAGCCTTGCCCCAGGGCGGCGGCCGCAGCTCGCGCGGAGAGAACGCCCTTGAGGCTAGCGGGGCACAGGAGCGCTCTCACGCTCAGCCTCGTGCTCGAGCTCCTCGATCATCTCGTGCACGCCCTCGAGCACATCCTCGGC
>JAERMP010000121.1 GCA_016844515.1 Thermoleophilia bacterium
CGCCCTCAGAGCTGACCGCCTCGCCTTCCGGGGTGAGGATCTTCATGTTGAAATCGTCGAGCACGGTCCCCGTCGCCAGCGCGACCCCGCCAACGCCACGCACGGTGTCTAGCAAGGAAGCCTCGACGGGCGGGCTCGGTGGTGTCTCGCCGTCGATCGAGATGTCCAGACCCTTTCCGGAGACCACGGCATCCGTTCCGGCGTATGACTCCGTGAAGAGCGTGGTGAACGCACGGTTGATCGTGTCCGTGAGGATGTAGGTGCCGCTGATCATCGCGACGCCGAGGACGATCGCGATGCCGGTGAGGACCGCGCGGAGCTTTCGGCCTGCGAGGCCCCGAAGAGAGACCTTGATCACGCGGCGGAGACTTCTTCCATCACGGAGAGGATCTCGTGCGCATTCGACTCGCCCAGCTCACGCACGATCTCCCCGTCGGCGAGGAAGAGCACTCGATTGGCCATCGCAGCCGCGCGAGCTTCATGCGTCACCATCACGATCGTCTGGTGGTACTCGTCGACCGATCGGCGCAAGAGCTCCAGGATCTCGTGGCTCGTCGACGACGCACGGGCGATCGCCACGCGCTGTTGCTGTCCACCCGACAGCTCGGCCGGCCGATGCGTGAGCCGGTCCGTGAGCCCGACGTCGGCGACGAGCTGCTCGAACCAGCCGTCCTCCTGTTTCTCGCCGGCGATCGTGAGCGGAAGCAGGATGTTCTCCTTGGCGTCCAACATCGGCAGGAGATTGAAGAACTGGAAGACGAAGCCGATGTGATCCCGGCGCAGCTTGGTGAGCGCGTTGTCGCCGAGTTGCGTGATCGCCGTTCCGGCGACCTCGACTTCACCCGACGTGGGCTTGTCGAGCCCCGCGAGGATGTGCATGAGCGTCGACTTCCCCGAGCCGGACGGACCCATCACGGCAGTTGCCGCGCCCGATGCGATATCAACCGAGACCCCTCGCAGCGCATCGACCGCGGTCTCGCCTTCCCCGTATCGGCGGGTGACGTCGCGCGCGACGACGACCGCCCCATTCTGGCTTTCGCTCATTCCTCACGGCTCCTCTCTCGTCTCTGAGCGGCACAGGTTAGCCCCACGTCACCCGATCGGCTACTTGCACAGCCGGGCCCGTAGGGCAGAGTTCGACTGTGGAATCGCGAAACGAGATCCGCGCAGCACTCGAGCGAGCCCGCGCGGCGACCGAGGCGCTGCTCGAGCCGATCCCGGACGACGTTCTCGTCGCGCCGGCCGGGCACGACCAGCCTCCTCTGATCTGGGACTACGCGCAGATCGCGTACTTCGAGGAGCTCTGGCTGCTTCGCAACGTCAAGGGCGACGCGCCGATCTCCCCCCTCCACGACGAGATCTACGCAGCGTTCCGGCACGAGCGCAGCGACCGCACAGGGCTCCCGATCCTGCAGCCTGCCGCCGCACGGGCGTATGCCGCAGACGTGCGCTCACGTGTCCTCGAGGCGCTCGAGCACATCGATCTGGACGCCCCGAACGCGCTCCTGCGCAACGCCTTCGTCTTCGGCCTGGTGCTCCAGCACGAGCTCCAGCAGCAGGAGACGATGCTCGAGGCATTGCAGCTACGCACTGACTTCGAGTATCCGGCTCCCGCGAGCTCCGCTCCGGATCGGGCACCCAGCGGACCCGCCGAGATCCATGTACCGGCAGGCTCGTTCATGCTCGGCGCAGTCGACGAGCCGTGGGCGTACGACAACGAGCTCGTCCCCCACGAGGTCGAGCTGCGCGCGTTCTGGATCGACCGCGCTCCGGTGACGAACGGTGCGTTCGCGAGGTTCGTCAAGGACAAGGGGTACCGGTCGAAGAGGCTCTGGAGCGCTGAGGGATGGGAGTGGCGCACGCGCGAGAACGCGCACGAGCCGCTCTACTGGGAGAAGGGCAAAGACGGCTGGGAGCGCATCCGGTTTGGCCGGCGTGAGCCCGTTCCGGCGAACGAGCCCGTTCAGCACGTCTCCTGGTTCGAAGCCGAGGCGTTCGCGCGTTGGGCCAGGAAGCGCCTTCCCACGGAAGCCGAGTGGGAACGCGCAGCCAGCTGGCATGAGCAGGAAGGAAAGTTCCGGTACCCGTGGGGCCAGGCGTGGATGGGCTTCGAGGCCAGCCTCGATCATCGTCGCTTCTCACCCGCCCCGGCGGGGTCGTACGCAGGTGGAGTCAGCCCTGTCGGCTGCGTCCAAATGGGAGGCGACGTGTGGGAGTGGACCTCGTCCCACTTCCAGCCGTACCCCGGGTTCCTCGCGTTCCCCTACCCGGAGTGCTCCGAGATCTTCTTCGGCGAGCAGTACCGCGTTCTTCGCGGCGGCTCGTGGGCGACCGCCGCACTCGTTGCGCGCACCTCGTTTCGCAACTGGGAGTTCCCGGGCCGGCGGCAGATGTTCGCCGGCTTCCGCTGCGCGCGGGACGCGTAGAACGCGCGACCCGCCGATCCCGGCTAGAGGTCTTGATCCTCGGTATACGAGAGCAGGCGCTCGGCTAGCGCCCGCATCACCTTTCGCTCGACTCGTTGTGATGAGGGCGATCTCGCCGAAGAACTCACCAGCCTGCCGCGTGGCCAGGCGCTTCCCACCCTTCGTGACCTCCGCGACTCCGTCGACGATCACGAAGAACTCGCGGCCCAGGCTGCCCTCCTTGCAGAGAACTGTTCCCGCCTCGATCGTGAGATCCTCGGTCGCCCGCGCGAGCTCGCGCAGTTCCTTCTTGGACAGTCCCTCGAAGAGCGGTGCCCGCCCGAGCGCCTCGACCTTCACGTTTTGGCTGAAGAGCCGCACCAGGCGAGTCTATTCGTGGAGACTTGCATCGTGAAAGGCGAGACCCGGTACGCGAAGAGCGGCGACCTCCGTATCGCCTACCAGGTACACGGCGACGGCCCAATCGATCTCGTCTTCGCCCCCGGATACCTCTCCCACCTCGAGCAGAACCAGTGGTGGCCGGAGTACGCATCGTTCTTCGAGAAGATGGCGTCGTTCTCCCGGCTCATCGTCTTCGACCGTCGCGGCACCGGACTGTCGGATCGCATCTTGGCACTCGGCTCGTTCGAGGAGCTCATGGACGACATCGGCGTCGTGCTGGATGCAGTCGGGTCGGAGCGCGCCGCGCTTTTCGGCGGCGCCGAAGGCGGCCCCATGTGCATCTTGTTCGCAGCCACGTTCCCCGAGCGCACGTCGGCTCTCGTGCTCGGCGCCTCGTACGCCCGGCGGGGGTGGGCGCCGGACTATCCGTGGGGCCTCGACGAGGAAACGCAGCAGCGGATCCTCGACGGGTACGAAGAGCGGTGGGGAAGGATCGGCTTCGGCGCGCGCGCGATCGCGCCCACGCTCGCCGATGACGAGCGATTCCAGGTCTGGTACGCCCAGGCGCAGCGCTTCTCGGGCACGCCCGCGTCCGCGCGCGAGTGGTTTCGGGTCACGATGGACATCGACGTACGGGATGTGCTCGCGGCGATTCGCGTCCCTACTCTGGTGATCCACCGCTCGGGAGATCGCGTCATTCCCGTTGAGTCGGGTCGCTACCTTGCCGAGCACATCCCCGACGCGAAGTACGTCGAGCTCCCTGGGCACGACCACTTTCCGTTCGTCGGCGACATCGACGCGATCGTTGACGAGATCGAGGAGTTCCTCACGGGCTCACGACGCGTCCGAGAGCCGGACCGCGTCCTCGCGACGGTGCTCTTCACCGACATCGTCGGCTCAACCGAGCGTGCCGCGGAACTCGGCGACCGGCGGTGGACCGAGCTGCTCGCGGAGCATCATCGGCTGGTTCGAGCGGAACTCGAGCGCTTCCGGGGCAAGACGATTCGGATCGAGGGCGACGGGACGTTGTCCACATTCGACGGGCCCGCGCGCGCCGTGCGCTGTGCGTGCGCGATCCGAGATTCCGTTCGCGTGCTCGGGATCGAGATCCGTGCCGGGCTGCATACGGGCGAGATCGAGCTCGCTGAGACGGGAGTCGAGGGCATCGCCGTCCATATCGGCGCACGTATCGCCGCACTCGCTGGAGCAAGCGAAGTGCTGGTCTCCAGCACGGTCAAGGATCTCGTCGTGGGCTCGGGGATCGACTTCGCCGATCGCGGAACCGATGTGCTGAAGGGCGTGCCGGGCGATTGGCACGTTCACGCTGTCACCGATGCCGGCCCCGGCCGTTGACGGGATTCAGCGCATGAGGGCCGCGGCCTCGGTGAGCACCTCGCCGAGAGCGCCGACGATCTCGTCGAACTCGGCCTGGCCCGCGACGAGCGGCGGCGAGATCCAGGAACGGGGTCACTCTCTCGCGTCCGGGCCGCCGCGCTCGACGGCCTCCGTGAGCCGCGAAGCGGGCGGCGCCCGGCCACAAAAGCCGGGCGCCGCCCTTGCCAGCTGCTCAAAGACGCCCCGAGTGTCGGGACCACTCGGTGACAGCCCAGCTTAGGGCGAGCAGCCAGACGCCTCGGACGCAAGGATGAGATCGATCATGTTGCCCAGCCCTTGGTCCGACGCCTTCAGCATTCCCGCGAACCCGGTGGAGCTGACGTGAAGCATGTTGCACGCTCCGGGGCTGGCCGGCGCCGCGGCCGCTGGCATGGCCGAAAAGGCAACCGCGGCCGCCGCGAACACAAAGACCAGCGATATCGTCGCCATCAGCTTCTTGCTCATTTGATCTCTCCTCCTGTGGTCTGATTCGGCTTCCCGGCCGGGGTGGCCGAGACCGCCATCTGCATGAGGGGCTGGAGCGTGCGGATTCCGTCGCGGGCGCCGGCGGCCGCGCGGGCGGCCTCGCCGGCCCGGGCGGGGTCGAACGCCCAGCCCTCGAGCACGAGTCCCGCCGTCTGCTCGTCGCGTAGGAGCGAGACGCTGGTGACGCCGAGCTCGGCGAGCCGTTCGAGCGCGGCCGGCTGCAGCGCCGGCTCTTGGTCGGAGACCGGGAATAGCACCAGCACCATCGCCACCTCGGCTCCTTTCTGTGGTCGGGATTCGTGGCGGGGAGGCTAGGTCTGGCCGCCGGTGCCGATCATCGGGGAAATCCCTCGCCTTCGCACCCGCGCCCCTTACTTCTTGGCCGAAACGCCGTACGCTCTGCGAGGGGTGAGACGTGTTCGTCGGTAGAGCGGGAGAGCTGGAAGCGCTGTCCGAGATCGCGGCGACGAGCGCGGTGGGCCCGGCCGCCGTCGTCGTCGTCGGCGAGCCGGGAGGCGGAAAGAGCCGGCTCCTGGCGGAGGCGCGCACCCGGACGGGGCTTCCGCACTCGTTCGCGGTCGTCGGCTACGAGCCCGAGCGGCAGGTGCCGCTCGCGGCGGCGGCGGGACTGCTGCGCGCGCTAAGTGAGGTGCCGCAGCACGGATCGCACCTCGAGGCCCTCCTCTTCGGCGCGCACGAGGCGACGCCGCTCGAGCCGGTGCGCGTATTCGAGGCCGCGCATCGCGCGCTCCGTGCGCTCGAGCCCGCGCTGCTCGTCGTCGACGACCTGCAGTGGGTGGACGAGCTCTCGCTGGCGCTCTGCCACTACCTGATCCGCGCCGCCCGCGACTCGGGACAGCGTCTCGTCATCTTCGCGGCGACTCGACCCGGCGGCAGCGGCGTTTCGCTCGCCGATGCGCTGCCGCCCGAGCGTGTCAGCTGGATCGAACTCGCGCCGTTGAGCCGGGAGGAGGGGATCGAGCTCGTGCTCGGCCTCGACGCGGGGCTCGATCGCGCTTTCGCCGGCGGGCTGTGGGAGAAGGCAAAGGGATCGCCGTTCTGGCTCGAAGCGCTCGCCCGGGCCGGCGGTATCGCCGCGGGCCTCCGCCAGGTTCTGACGGCGCAGCTGCGCGGAGCCGGCGCCGACGCGGCGACCCTTCTTGCCCTGCTGGCGGTCGCGGGTCGCCCGGTCTCCGTGACGGACGCGGCACCGCTCGCGGAGTGGCCGCTCCCGCGGCTGGAAGCCGCGCTCCGCGCGCTCCTCGATCGCGGCCTCGTTGTCGAAGCCGGCGGCACCGCGCGGCTGACCCACGACCTGATCCGCGAGGCTGCAGTCGCGGACCTTCCCGACGAGGTCCGCCGGCGCATCCATCACCGCCTCGCCGAGCAGCTCGAGCTCGACGCCGGGTCCGACCTGCGGCTACTCCGGCAGGCGCTCGAGCACCGCCGGGCTGGGGGCGGGATGCCGACCCTCGATCTCGCATTGCGACTTGCCCGTTCGCCGCACCGGAAGCTGCTCGGCCCGGAGGGGCTCCGCCTCCTTGCCGGCATCGCCGACGAGGCCGATCCGTTCGGCGCCGACTCGTTGGCGTTGCAGGAGGAGGTTGCGTCGCTTGCCACTGAGCTCGCCGAGCACGAGGAGGCTCTGGCACGGTGGTCGCTCGTCGCGGACCGGGCCGCGGCGCCGCTGCACCGCGCCTCGGCGCTGCTCGCGGCGTCGAAGGCGGCGTACGCGCTCGCCCGGGCGGAGGATGCGCGCGAGCTGCTCGCGCGAAGCCGGGAGATCGGAGCGGCCGACGACGTGCTCGAGCTCGAGCAGGGCACGCACGACGCTGAGATCCGACTCTGGCTCGAGCAACGCGCAACGGAAGGCCCTGTGCTGGCGCGCGAGGCGGTCGCCGCCGCGAACCGTCTCGCGGCTCGTGCCGGAGGCGTGAGCGCGCTCGGTGCCCGCGCGCGCCGCGCGTACCTCGACGCCCTGCAGCTCGAGTACGAGGCTGCGGTCCAGGAAGCTGATCCCGAGACGATGCTGCGTAACGCGGTGGCGCGAGAGGTCGCCGCCCGCGGGTTCGATCTCGCGTCGTATCTCGACGCGTCGCTCGGGAGGTGCACGGCCTTGCGCTGGGCGGGTCGCGTCCGGGAGGCGGCGCGACAGTCGCGCTGGGCCTGGACCGAGGCGAATCGGCACGTCTTCCCCCGTCTCGCAGTCGATGCCGGCGAAGCCCTCGCGGGCTCGCTCCACGTCGTTGGGGAGCTGGCCGAGGCGGAGCGGATCGTTCGCGAGACGAGCGAGCTCGCGGCGCGCGCCGGCGACGTGCCGCGCGCCCGCCATCGCGTCGCACGGGTCGCTTGCAACATCGCTCTAGAGCGGGGCCAGCCGTGGGCGGCGCTGGAGCGGCTCGAACGTGAGACCGCCGAGGAGCCGAATGAGCACCAGCGGATCGCCTTTCACGGCGATGTGGCGGTCTGGACCGCCCGGCTGAAAGGCCCGGCGTCGGCGGCGACCGTCCGGGAACAGGTGGCGGCGGGCCGCGCGGACGCGGAGAAGGTGGGCTGCCCACGCTGCGAGGCGGAGCTGCTCCTGCTCTCGGCCGAGGCGCTCGCACGAGTCGGCGAGCGCGAGCAAGCGCGGCGGCTGCTGGGGGCCTGGGATGGTCGCGGCGGCCACGCGAACGAGCTGGCCGGGCTGGTCCGGTTGCGCGCGGGCGCGCTGACCGAGGAGGATGCGGGCGCCCGCGCCGCGCAGCTGGAGGCCGTGCTCGCGGCCGCGGAGGGATCGCCGTTCCGGCTCGAGGCGCTTTGGGCGCGGCTCGACCTCGGGCTGGCGCTGGCCGATGCCGGCAACGACCGGGCGGCGGGGGAGCTCAAGCGCGCGGCCGCCGTTGCCGAAGAACTCGGCGCGGGGACGGTCGAGAAGCTCGCGGAGCGCGGGCTTCGTTCCCTCGGCGTGCGCACGTGGCGACGCGCGTCAGCCGGAGCGCCGCTGACCAAACGAGAGCAAGAGGTCGCGCGACTTGTCGCCGGGGGCGCGACCAATCGGGAGATCGCACAGGTGCTGTTCCTCTCGCCGAAGACGGTCGAGCGTCACGTCTCGAACGTGTTCAAGAAAGTCGGAGTTCGCAACCGGGCCGAGCTCGCCTCGCGGTTGAGGGATCTCGCGGGCGAACATGCGGGAAATGCCCGATGATCCGAAGGGTGCTCGGCCACTAGCGTCGCCTCCGCTGTTCAACCCACAGGAGCGGAGGTAAACCGCGATGAAGAGGCTGATTCTCATCTTGTCAACGGCTGCTGCCCTCGCCGTTGTTGGCGTCGCCGTGGCGTCGCACGTGACACCGGCCGACCCGGCCACGGTGCCGACCGGGTTCCTGGTCGCCCACAACTCGATCGGAGACGTACCGGTCTCGGCGCTCGCGCGCGCCGTCACGCCCAACGGTGCCGACGTGTTCATCCAGCACGTGCGGCTTGGCGCGAACATGGCCACGGGCTGGCACACGCATCCAGGGCCGGCCATCGTGACCGTCGTGAAAGGCAACCTCACGTTCGAGGACGCAGCCGCCAACAGGTGCCAGGACACCACCTACACCGCGGGTCAGGGATTCGTGGATCGCGGCTTCGGACACGTCCATCGGGCGATCGCGGGCGCGGATGGCGTCGACTTCTACGTCGTCTACATCCTCCCGCCGGGAAGTCCGACCCACGTCATCTCGGCAACTCCGCCGGAGGAGTGCACCTCGTAACCACGCAGTGAGGCGAGGGGCCGCGGCGAGCGGCCCCTCGCCGGCCCCGGACACACCCCTCGACCATGGCAGTCGCTAGTCGAGCAGGTGTTCGTCTCTTGACTCCGACCCGGTGGCGGCAATGGCTGGCCGAGCGCTATCTCATATGACGAGGTTGGTCGGGTGGGCGGGAGGCGCCTAACGCCGTGCGGTCGTGGCCGACTGGCGCTGGCTTCCTCCCGCGCCCCATCGAACCGGGCATGCTGTTTTCCCGCACCCGGCTCACCGACATCCGTCACCGGCGGCATTCGGCCGTTCCCCGCGAGCCCGAGATCGGTCGCGGGCCGACGGTGCTTCCGTTCGGGTTGAGCAGGCCGAGCAGATCGGTTGACCGGTAGACGACCAGCCACCAGCCCCAGGCCGGCGGACGCTCGGAGGAACGGGGTCAGGTCTTCCTCGTTCCACCCCCGCGGGCTCGCACGGGCGCCACGGATCGAGGTCGAGGAGTGACGCTCGGCCTCGCCTCGCTCGAGCTTCCCGACCGTGCGCAGGTGATCGACCTGGACGATCCGGCCGTTCTCTCTGCTCACGAGCTGCGGCCTTCGCTCGTTGCCACTCGACACCGAGACGTCACACAGCCGCAGGCGCTCGTCCTCCATCGCAGGCATCGCTTCGCTGCGGGGCTGCGCTGGTGGTCCGTCTACGAGGCACTCTGGGCGAACCTCACGATCTTCGAGCGCGCAGCACGTCGCCTCACGGTCGACGGGGTCAGGCACCTGACGCTGGACGATCCTGCGGTCGAGATCACAGCTCGAGTCGGAGGCCCGGCGACTCACGTTCAAGAGCTGATGGATCCGGGGGAACCAGAGCGGGCCTTCCGGCTCGGTGGGTCGAGCTCGCTCGCTCCACGCG
>JAERMP010000017.1 GCA_016844515.1 Thermoleophilia bacterium
CGCGCGCGACGTCGGGCGGGAGGTCGACGTGATCGAGGAGGTCGCGCGAGCCGTTCTCGACCGTGTGCCGCACACGATGCCGCTGCGAAGACATGTACGAGGCCGGCTCTCGAAGGATCAGCGGCTCCGTCGGCTGGTCGAGGACGTGCTCGTCGGAGCGGGGCTCTCGGAGGCGTACACGTGGAGTCTGGCCGGGTCAGATCCGGACCCGAGCGCGATCTGCCTGCCGGACCCGATGACGTCGGATCAGTCCATCCTCCGCACGACGCTCGTCCCCGGCCTCGTCGAGGCGGCGCGCACCGGGCTCGATGCGGGCGTCGGCGACGCCGCGCTGTTCGAGATCGCCCGCGTTTACCTGCCCTCGGGCGCTCAGCTCCCGGACGAGCACTGGCGTGTGGCCGGCGTCGTAGCCGGAGGTTACGAGGTGGCCAAGGGTGTCCTCGAGGTGCTCTATGCGGCGCTCCAGCTCGAGCTTCGGGTTGTCCGTGGGCAACATGTACTCCTCCATCCGGGTAAAGCGGCCACGACCGAGGCGGGCTGGCTCGGAGAGCTCCATCCAACGATGCTCGAGGGGATCTGGGGAGCCTTCGAGCTGGATCTCGCAGCGCTCTTCGAGCCGGTGCCGGAGCGGATCGTCTACGAAGATGTGCTCACGTACCCCGCCGTCCTCCAGGACATTGCGGTCGCCGTGGACGAGGAGGTCGAGGTCGGCGCGCTCGTGGATGCGGCCCGCGAGGCTGCGGGAATGCTGCTAAGAGACGCGCGCGTCTTCGACGTCTACCGGGGCGAGCAGGTCGGGCCGGGGCGCAAGTCGGTCGCGATCCATCTCTCCTTTCAGTCACCCGAGAGGACGCTCACGGACGAGGAGGCGGCCGAGGCTCGAGCCCGCATCGTCGACGCGCTCGCGGCGCAGTTCGATGCAGACCTCCGCGCGTAAAGGCAATCCGATCCAGGGCGTTCGAGCGTAGAGTGGTCCGATGACCCGGGTCATCGGCATCGTCGCAGCGCTCCTCGTCGCAGGGCTCCTGGGGGCCGCCGACGGCGCGGCCGTTCGCGCTCAGAACCCGAAGCTCTTCGGTTCCGTCGGGGAGGGGATCGTCCTTCGGGACGCCCAGGGCAACCGCGTGACAAGGCTCGATCCCGGGACGTACGACATCGAAGTCAAGGATCAGTCGGACTTCCACACGTTCCATCTCGAAGGGCCCGGTGTCAGCGAGCGGACAGAAGTGGAGTTCACCGGGACCGTGAAGTGGACGGTGACGCTCAAGGACGGCAACTACATCTACTACTGCGATGTCCACCCGATCTCGTTGCGTGGAGCTTTCGTCGTCGGCAACCCGCCGACCACACCGCCGCCGACGACACCGCCGTCGTCCGGTGCGATCACCGCGAAGACGAAGCTCGTGCTCACGGCGGGTCCCGCTCAGGTCATCACCCTGAAGACGTCGGCCGGCAAAGCCGTGAAGACGATGAAGCGCGGGACGTACACGATGGTCGTGCGCGACAGAAGTCGCATCCACAACGCGCACGTGATCGCACCCGGCTTCAACCGGAAGACGACTCCGCTGACGTACACGGGGACGCAAACCTGGAAGGTCAAGCTCGCGAGGACAGGGACGCTCCGCTTCCTGTGCGACGTTCATTCCCTGGTGGGAATGAAGGGGTCGGCGAAGATCGTTCGGTAGAGCTACGACGGGCGTTAGACCGAGCGCCCGGCAACGCGCCAGACCGGACCCTGGGTGACGGCGTTCTCCGTATCGGAAAGCCCTCCCAGTACGGAGATCCGCCCCGTGATCCCGTCGGCGTCCATCCGCTCGAAACAGCGCCGGGCCATGCCCGGCGAGACCCCGTAGCCCTGCTTGCCCGACACCCGGAACCGGAGCGCGATCGCGTCCGGATTGCGAGTCGGGTTCATCGGCGCGACGAGGAGCGCTGCTCGGGCCAGGTGGTCGCTCGAGTCGAGCTCGAGCTCGCCGAGGAGGTCGCTCCAGCCTGGAGCGAGTCGGCTGACAACGTCGACCCAGGCGTCCGCGAGGGGAATCGTCTGGCTCGTCTCCGCCTCGGCTGCGGGTGCCTCTCGTGTGGCCTCGATCAGTGAGAGCGTGCCCCACACGCGTCTACGGTCGAGGCGCTCGAGGAGGTTCTTGAGCCGCTCCGTGTCGCTTCCGGAGCGCCTCACGTGGAATCTGAGCTCCCCCTCCACGCGCCCCGGTCCGAGGGGCGCCAGAATCGCAGCCGCATCAGCGGTTGAGCCCTCGGGAGCGAACGAGAGTCGGACCTCGGCCCAATTGGATCCGAGATCCGTCTCGAGAAGTGCCCACTGGTCGGCAGCTCGCATCGGCGGATCAGCATAATGGCCGCTCGATGGCGACCGTCGAGGAGAAAGCCGGGCCCGGGAAGAAGCGCGTCTCCAACGAGGTTTTGCGCGGATTCTTCCGCGAGATGCTGCTCATCCGGCGCTTCGAGGAGAAGGTCGAAGAGCGCTTCCGCGCAGGCGAGCTTCCGGGGTTCCTCCACGTTGCTATCGGGCAGGAAGCGGTTGCGACCGGCGTGTGCTCCGCGCTCGCGCACGAGGACGTCTTCGCGTCGACGCACCGCGCGCACGGTCATGCCATTGCCAAAGGGACGCCGGTCGAAAGGATCATGGCCGAGCTCTACGGGAAGGTCGAGGGGTGCAGCGGCGGCTACGGGGGGTCGATGCATCTCTACGACCTCGAGGTCGGGAATCTGGGCGCGAACGCCGTCGTCGCCGGCGGCTTGCCCGGGATCGTCGGGGCCGCGCTCGCCTTTCAGATGCGCGGCGAGAAGCGCGTCGCGGTCGCGTTCTTCGGGGACGGAGCCACGAACACGGGCACGTTCCACGAGTCGCTCAATCTCGCGCAGCTATGGAAGGTTCCGGCGATCTTCGTCCTCGAGAACAACGGCTGGGCGGAGTCGACTCCCGCCGAGCAGCAGCTACCACTCCCCGTCGATCAGCTCGGAAAGCGCGCCGCTGCGTTCGGAATGAAGCTGATCGAGGCCGACGGGCAGGACGTCGAGGCCGTCTACCTCGCTGCACTCGCGGCCCGCGACCATGCTCTCGCGGGAAAAGGGCCCGTGCTTCTCCACGTGCGTACCTTCCGCCTGACCGGCCACTTCATCGGGGACCCACAGGTGTACCGCGACCGCGAGGAGCTCAAGCAGGAGCGCGAGACGAAGGACCCGCTTCGGCTCCTCGGCGCGCGGCTCGAGCTGTCAGACGAAGAGTTCGCGGCCGTCGATGCCGAGGTGACGGCGGAGGTCCTATCCTCGGTCGAGTTCGCCAAGGCCGGCACGGACCCGAAGCCCGAAGACGCGCTCAAATACGTCTATGCCTGAGCTGACCTACAGGGAGGCGGTCCGCGACGCACTCGCGCAGGCGCTTCGCCAGGACGAAAACGTCTTCGTCATGGGCGAGGACATCGCCGAGATGGGTGGGTCCATGGCGGTGACCCAGGGCCTGCTCGAGGAGTTCGGGCCCAAGCGCATCCGCAACACCCCGATCTCCGAGATGGCCATTGTCGGCAGCGGAATCGGGGCGGCGATCCAGGGGATGCGGCCCGTCGTCGAGATCATGTACGAGGACTTCCTGACGCTCTCGATGGAGCAGCTCGTTAACCAGGCGGCCAAGCATCGGACGATGTCGGGCGGTCAGGTGAAGGTGCCGCTAACGATTCGCACGCAGGGCGGCGCCGGCTGGTCGCCGGGCGCGCAGCACGCCCAGCAGCTCGAGGCTTGGTTCGTCCACGTCCCCGGACTGAAGGTCGTCTTCCCGTCGACTCCCGAGGACGTTCGTGGCCTCCTCTGGTCCTCGATCTACGACGACAACCCCGTCGTCTTCTTCGAGCACCGCACGCTCTACCCGATCAAGGGCGAGGTGCCGACCGAGCTCGAGCCGATCCCGCTTGGGAAGGCCCGAATCCATCGAGAGGGCGAAGACGTCACGGTCGTCGCGACCGGACGCCTCGTTCACGAGGCGCTCCAGGCAGCGGAAGCCGCAGAGAGCGAAGGTATCTCCGTGGAGGTCGTCGACCCGCGGACGCTGCTCCCACTCGACGAAGAGACCATCGTTGGCTCCGTGCGCAAGACGACGCGCTGCGTCACCGCGCACGAGGCCGTCGTTCGAGGTGGCTTCGGGGCCGAGCTCGCCGCGATCATCCAGCACGGTGCCTTCGACTGGCTCGATGCGCCGATCGAGCGAGTCGGTGCGAGGTTCGGCCCTCTTCCCTTCGCGCCCGCGATGGAGCAGTGGGTCGTCCCGCACGCGGAGGACGTCCTCGAGGCGATTCGGCGTACGGTCGCCCGGGCCTAGCGATGGCATCCGAGGTCAAGCTGCCGCGTCTCGGCCAGGGAATGGAGTCGGGGACGATCGTGCGCTGGCTGAAAGCCGAAGGCGAGGCAGTCGCCAAGGGCGACCCGCTCTACGAGATCGATACCGACAAGGTGACGCAGGAGGTGGAGGCCGAGGCCACGGGCGTTCTGCTCAAGATCGTCGTCGCGGACGGGGAGGTCGACGTCGGCACGACCGTCGGCGTGATCGGCGCGCAGGACGAAGACGTGTCGGAGCTGCTCGCGGCATCGCACGGTGGAAACGGCGGCGCGCCGCTCGCAGCCGTTGGACCGGATGAACCGACGCCGGAGGCTGAAGAGCCAAGTAACAGACTGTTACAAGGCGAGAAGTCGGACGCAAAGACCGCCGCGGCACCTTCTCCTCCCATGTCGACGGTGGCTTCCGGAAGCCGCATGAAAGCGAGCCCGCTCGCCCGGCGGATGGCGCGCGAGAGCGGGGTCGATCTCGCGGGGCTCACCGGTACGGGGCCTGAGGGGCGGATCGTCGCGGATGACGTCGAGGACGCTGCGTCGCGCGACGCAATTGCGGTGGCGCCCGCGCCTCCCGCTGCACCGCCACCGGGCGAGGTCGAGGTCGTCGAGCTCACGTCGACCCGCCGCACGATTGCGCGGCGCCTCACCGAGGCCTGGGAGGCTCCTGTTTTCCAGCTCTCCGTCACGGCGGATGCCTCGGAGCTCGTTGCGACGCGGGAGCGACTCGTGGAGCTCCTGCGCGAGGGTGAGACGAAGCCGACGGTGAACGACGTCCTCACGCGTGTGGTTGCGTCCGCGCTCGTGCGACATCGTTCCGTGAACGCCCATTTCGTCGACGCGAAGATCGTCCGCTTCCCGGGCGCGAGTGTCGGCATCGCCGTGGCCGCCCCGAGCGGGCTCGTCGTTCCGGTGATTCGTGATGCCGACCGGAGGACTGTCCAGCAGATCGCGGCTACGCGAGCGGACCTCGTCTCGCGCGCTCGCGCCGGGAAGCTCACGCTCACCGATCTCGAGGGCGGGACCTTCACCATCTCGAATCTCGGGATGTACGGAATCGAGCAGTTCGTCGCCGTCCTCAATCCGCCGCAGGTCGCGATTCTCGCGGTCGGCTCGATCGAGGATCGACCCGCCGCCCACGACGGTGGGCTCGTCATCGTTCCCACGATGACGATGACCTTGAGCTGCGACCACCGGGCGATCGACGGCTCGGAGGGCGCCGAGTTCCTGCGCACGGTCAAGGCGTTCGTCGAAGCACCGGCGCTCGCGTTGTAGCCTCTGGGCATGGTCATTCGCCGAGGCGGCCGCCAGGACGTCCGGTTCCTCCGCGACATGTTGCACCACGCCTACTACTGGCGCGAGCGGGATCCGGGCGAGGAGCCTGGTCCAGTCGCCCGCTACGTCAAGGGCTGGGGGCGTGCAGGTGACACGATGTTGATCGCGGTCGAGGATGCGTTTCCGATCGGAGCCGGCTGGTATCGGCTCTTTCGACGTGAGCAACCGGGGTACGGCTTCGTGGACGAGGAGACCCCCGAGCTCGCGATCGCCGTCGTGCCGAGCCGCCGCGGCCGGGGGATCGGCGACGTGCTCCTGAACGCGCTTTGCGATCGCGCCCAGTCCGAGGGGCATCGCGCCATCAGCCTGAGTGTCGAGCGCGACAACGATGCACTGGTCTCGTACTACACCAAGCACGGGTTCGAACGCGTCGCCGAAGACGGCGGCGACAGCGTGACGATGCGGCGGCAACTGTAGGGGGTCAGGTCTTGCATTCCGACACAAGACGTCCGTGTCGGAATGCAAGACCTGACCCCAGCTAGGATCGCGCCATGGATTTCGACGTTGCCGTTCTCGGCGGAGGGCCGGCCGGCTACACGGCAGCGATCCGCGCCGCGCAACTCGGCGCCCGTGTCGCCTGCATCGAGAAGGACGCAGATCTCGGTGGAACATGCTTGAAGGTCGGCTGCATCCCGACGAAAGCATGGGTTCAAACTGCGCATGCGCTCCACGCGGCGCGCGAGATCGACCCCAAGCTCGGCGTTGTGACCGGGGAGCCTACCCTCGACTTCGCGCAGGCAAACGAGTGGAAAGCGGCAGTCGTCAAGCAGATGACAGGCGGTGTCGCTTCGCTGTTCAAGGCCAACGACGTCACCTGGTTCCAGGGCGCGGGGAGGTTCGACGACGCGCGCTCGATCGCCTTCGACAAGGGGGATGTCGGCCTCAGCTTTTCGAGCGCGATCATCGCCACGGGCTCGTATCCCATGTGGCCGCCCATCCCCGGGCTCGACTCGCCGCGCTGCGTCGACTCGACCGGGCTGCTCGCGCAGACCGAGGTCCCGCGGCGGCTCGTCGTCCTCGGCGGCGGAATCATCGGCTGTGAGTTCGCCTCGATCTTCGAGCGCTTCGGAACCGAAGTCACGATCGTCGAGATGCTCGACTCCCTCATCCCGCAGGAGGACGCGGACGCGACGAGCGAGCTTCGCAAGTCGTTCGCGCGCCGCGGAATCGTCGTCCACCTCGGCAAGCAGTGCACGAAGGTGGAGGACACGAGCTCCGGGCTCGCCGTCCACTTCGGCGAAGGAGAGACAGTCGAGTGCGACCTGATGCTCGTCGCCGTCGGCCGGGCGCCGCTCGTCGAGGGGATTGGGCTCGAGGCGGCGGGTGTCGCGTTCGACCCCCGCACCGGGATCGAGACCGACGAGTACCGGCGAACGTCGGTGCCAAATATCTATGCGGTCGGCGACGTCGCCGGATACTGGCAGCTCGCGCATACGGCCTTTCGCGAAGGCGAGATCGCGGCGGAGAACGCAACGGGCCACGAGCTGGAGATGCCGGATACGGCGGTGCCGCGGCCCATCTACACCGATCCGGAGATCGCCGGCGTCGGACTCACGGAAGCCGAAGCTCGCGAGCACTATGGGGACGAGAACATCGCCGTCGGCAGGTTCCCGTGGGCGGCGAACGCGCGGGCGGTCATGTCCGGTGAGACGGCCGGCTGGGTGAAGTCGATCCACGAGACGACGTACGGCGAGCTCGTCGGCGTCGTGATCGTCGGCGCACATGCGACCGACCTGATCGAAGCCGCTGTCGTCGCGCTCGATGCAGAGGCCACGGTCGAGATCGTCGCTGATGGCATGGCCCCCCATCCGACGCTCTCCGAAGCGATCAAGGAGGCGGGCCTCGTCGCGCTCGGTCGCGCGATCCACCTGCCTCCACGCCGGAAGTAGTCACGACCGCTTCGCTCGCCGTTCGCTACCCTCACGCGGTGAGCATCTTCACCAAGAGAAACGCCGCCATCGGCTACCTCACGCTGAAGGCGCTCGATCGTCGGCGCCGTAGGCGGAGCGGTCTCAGGCTCAGCCTGTACATCGCGCTCGGGCTCATCTCGTTCGGCATCCTCGCCGGCGTCGCGGCCGTTGCCTTGCGGCGGCGTGGCGCGGCCACCGTTGAGGGGCCGGAGGAAGACTCCGTAACGACGGACGACGCCGAGAGCGAGATCGTCGGCGAGTACGTGACCGGGACGCCGGAGCCGATCCCCGCAACGTGAGGCAGAGGCCGGCCGGCGGCGATCGGTCGTGATTCGCCCCGCACTCTCAGATCTCGTTCCGTACGAGCCTGGCAAGCCCGTCGAGGAGGTTCAGCGAGAGCTCGGGCTCGACCGCATCGTCAAGCTCGCTTCGAACGAAGGACCCTACGGGCCGTTCCCTGCCGCTCAGGAAGCGATCGCCCGCGCGACAGTCGAGCTCAACCGGTATCCGGACGGAGGCGCGTGGCGACTCCGACACGCGCTCGCCGAGCGGCACGGCGTCGGCTTCGAGAACGTGACCGTGTGCGCCGGTGCGGATGCCGTCATCGGATTCGTCTGCCTGGCGACGATCGATCCCGGTGACGAGGCAGTCACCGGCTGGCCCTCCTTCCCCAGTTACGTCCTCGACCCGCTCAAGCTCGGCGGTGTGCCCGTGCGCGTGCCGCTGCGGGATGATCGATTCGACCTCGAGGCCATCCTGGCGTCCATCACTCCGCGCACGAAGCTCGTGTTCATCGCCGCGCCGAACAACCCAACCGGGACGACGAGTACGCGCGCCGAGCTCGAGGCGTACTTCGCGCGCGTCCCACCGCATGTCCTGACGGTCGTCGACCAGGCGTACTTCGAGTACGTTGACGAGCCGGACTACCCCGATGCGATCGAGGAGTTCGTGAAGGTCGGCCACAACGTGCTGGTGCTCCGGACGTTCTCGAAGATCTTCGGGCTGGCCGGATTGCGTGTCGGCTACGGCGTCGGCTCCGAGGAGGTCGTCACGGCAATCGGGAAGGTTCGCCGCGCGTTCGATGTTGGCTCCGCTGGCCAGGAAGCGGCGCTTGCGAGCCTTGGCGAGACTGACGAGATCGTTCGCCGCCGAGAAGCGAACCGCACGGCCATGGTGAGTCTCGATCGCGTTCTCCGCGACCATGGGTTCGATCCCGCCGGTCCCGCGGTCGCAAACTTCGTGTTCGTTCGGGTCGGTGATGCGCTCGCCGTCAATGACGCCCTGCTGGGCCAGGGGGTCATCGTCCGCCCTATGGGGCCGTTCGGCGCGGCGGATGCGCTGCGGATCACGGCAGGCGCTCCGGACGAGATCGCCTTCCTGGAGCAAGCGCTCGACGCCGTTTCCGTTCTCGACGCCGTCGCATCCACCTGACGGTTCGTTAAGGCTCGAAAAGGATTGGCGGGAACCATCGCGCGAAGCGCGAAGCACCTCCTCTGGATGCCTGATCGGAGATTCACGCGGGCCGGAGACGGCCACGACACGGCGCCGGATCGCCACCCTCGCGCGTCGCACAGGCTTCAAGCCTTTGACGACGCGTGAGTGCGACGCCCGGCTTGGTCGTGACCGTCCCCGACTGCGCGTCAACTTCCGATCAAGCATCTGTAGCTGAGCTATCCTCCGACGACGGGCGCCCGTCGAGGCGCTCGTTCCCCCAAGAACACCCTTCAGAATGAGCGACCATGTCGATATGCGGCACTGGACGGCGCGATGCGGCGTCCTCAGTCGCGCCCATATCGAGCTGATATGGACGCTCCCTGCGTCCTTGCCTCGCACCGTCCAGCACCAGCCTCTCGACGGGCGATCATTCTGAAGGGAGTTCTATGCGAACCACCCTGAAGAGAGGCCTGGGGCGCGGGGCCGCGCCGAATGGAAACGGGAAGCCCGTTCTTCCGCCCGGTGCGCTGACCCCCGTCAGCGTCTACACGCAGCCTGCGAGGTCACCGCGCTCGCGGGCGGCGCTCGTGGGTCGGCTCGCCATATGGCTGGGCGTCGCCTCGCTGGTGCTCGTCAGCGGCGCCGCTGGGGGCGCATATCTCTACTTCCACCAGTCTGTCGCTGCGGTCGCGGCCGACACGCCCGAGGTGAAGCGCGCCGCGAGGCAGCTGTCGGTCGCGCTCCCCGGGCAGCCGGCCGTTGCTCTCGTCATCGGTTACGACCATCGCAAAGAGGACGGAAACAACTCCACCGGTCGCTCGGACACGCTGATGCTCGTCCGCGCCGATCCGGCCACCGACTCGATCTCCCTGCTCTCGTTCCCACGTGACATGCGCGTCGAGATTCGTTGTCCGGGGCAAGCGCCGTTCTTCGAGAAGATCGCCCACGCGTACTCGTACTGCGGCCCCCAGGGCTCGTTGAACACTGTCAGGGGGCTCACCGGCGTCCCGATCAACTACTTGATCACCGTGAACTTCCGCGGTTTCCGCCAGATCATCGACAGGCTCGACGGAGCCTGGGTCGACATCGACCGCCGGTACTTCAACGACCGTGGGGGGCCGTTCGGTTACGCGAAGATCAACCTCCGGCCCGGGTACCAGCAGCTCACCGGGAGGCAGGCGCTCGACTACGTTCGGTATCGCCACACGGACTCCGACCTCTACCGGGTCGCGCGCCAGCAGCAGTTCGTGAAGGCCTTCAAGGGCCAGGTGCAGGAGGGCTTCGCTCCGCTCGCTTTGCCGAAGGTCGTCAACGCCGTCACGAACAACGTGGAGGTCGCCCAGGGAGGCGGCTCGAGCGTCGACGGGGGCACGGTCCTTTCCTATGCGTTGTTCGCCTACGACCTACCTCGGGGCCGGGTGTTCCAGACCCGGATCGAGGGCCTCGAGGGCTTTGCCGACCTGACGACGGGCTCCGAGAACATCACGCGCGCCGTGCAGACCTTCACGCATCCCGACATCGAGTCCTCGGAAAAGGCGACGGCCGTCGCGCTCGGCGAGAAGCTGAAGCAGCGCCTGTTGGCCCCGCGCGATACGAGCATCACCGTCCTCAACGGGAACGGCGTGACCGGTTCGGCGTCGACGGCCGGGTTCCAGCTCGGCGAGCGCGGGTATCAGGTCATCACCCCACCCAACGGCCTTCCCGCGAACGCCCCGCGGTTCGACTACTTCCGTACGCAGGTCTACTTCGATCCGCGTCAGCGCGGATCGCGCGACGCGGCGCAGAAGGTGGCGAACCTCTTCGCATCGGCCGAGGTCAAGCCGCTCGCAAAGGAGATAGCCACATTCGCGAGCGGTGCGATGTTGACCGTCGTCGTCGGGCAGACCTTCCACGGCAACCTCGCACCGGCCCCCATCGACCGGACGCCGAAGCGAGAGCGCCCGAACGTCGTCTATGGCCCGAACGCAGCGCGTGACCTGCTTCGCGAGCGCCGTTCTCGCGTGTCCTTCCCCCTGATGGTTCCGACCGTGATCGAGCGGAGCTCGTGGACCGACTCGACGATGCCGATTCGCATGTACTGGATCGACCCCGACGAGAAGCACAAAGCCGTGCGACTCGTCTACAGCATGGGCTCGAACGAGTATTGGGGCGTGCAGATGACGGACTGGGATGACGCTCCGGTTCTCGCCGACAAGAGCCTGACGCGGCGTATCAAGGGCCGGATCTACGACCTCTACTACGACGGCCCGAAGCTGCACATGGTCGTCCTGCGCACCCCGAACGGCAACTACTGGGTGATCAACACGCTCCTCGACCGGCTGTCGAACGAGACGATGCTGGCGATCGCCAAGGGCCTCAAACCGCTCGGGGGAGCGAAGTAACCGGATGCACGTTGCCGTCTTTGGCGCCGGCTACGTCGGACTCGTCACAGGGGCCTGCCTCGCCGAGCTCGGTCATGACGTCGTCGTCCGCGACGTCGTTGCGGAAAAGATCGACACGCTCCAGCGAGGCGAGGTGCCGATCCACGAGGAGGGCCTCGCCGAGCTTCTCGCTCGCAACCGGGAGCGGCTGACCTTCACGACCGAGGTCGACGAGGCCGTGGACGGCGCGGACGTCGTCTATGTCGCAGTCGGCACGCCTCCGACGTACTCGGGTGACGCGGACCTCTCTGCAGTCTGGACGGTCGTCGACGAGCTGCCGCGGGTCGACCGTCGGATCGTGATCGCGATGAAGAGCACGGTGCCGGTCGGCACGGCGCGGACCGTACGACACCGACTCGACGATCGCGGCCTGACGAACGTGGGCTACGTCTCGAATCCGGAGTTCACCGCCGAAGGAACGGCTGTCCACGACTTCATGCATCCAGATCGGGTCGTCATCGGCGCGTTCGACGACGCGGACGGAGACCTGGTCGAGCGACTGCACGACGGAATCGAGGCACCCGTGGTCCGCTGCGACGTGTCGTCGGCGGAGATGATCAAGCTCGCGGCGAATGCCGCGCTCGTGACGCGAATCTCGTTCATCAACGAGATCGCGAACGTGTGCGAGGCGACGGGCGCAGACGTCTTGACCGTCTCGGAGGGGATCGGGCTGGACCGCCGGATCGGGCCCGCGTTCCTGCGTGCCGGGATTGGTTACGGCGGCTCGTGCTTCCCGAAGGACTCGCTTGCTCTCAAGCAGCTGGCGGCGAACTCGGGCTACAGCTTCCAGCTCCTCAATGCCGTGATCGAGGTGAACGAGCTCCAGAAGCGGCGCGTCATCGGCAAGCTCGAGCGGCGGCTCGGATCGCTTCGTGACAAGAGAATCGCGCTCCTCGGCCTCGCGTTCAAGCCGGGAACCGACGACATGCGCGAGGCGCCGAGTCTCGTGCTCGCCGGACGGTTGCTCTCGGAGGGTGCCGAGGTGCGCGCCTGGGATCCGGTCGCAGACGGCGCTGTCCATCTGCACGGCGTCGAGATCGCAGAGTCGGCGCTCGAAGCCCTCGATGGCGCCGACGCTGCCGTCATCGTGACCGAGTGGCCGGAGCTTCGCGAGCTCGATTGGGCGGAAGCGGGCGCGCGGATGCGGAACCGGCTCGTCGTCGACGGGCGCAACCTGCTCGATCCCGCTCAGCTGCGAGCGCTCGGATTCGAATACGAGGGCATCGGGCGCCCGATCCAGTGAGCCTTCCTGCGGTGATCCTCGTCGGCGGCCAGGGCACGCGGTTGCGGCCGCTCACCGATAGCACGCGGAAGGACATGCTCCCGCTCGTCGATCGGCCACTCCTCTCGTACACCCTCGAGCATCTCGCGCGCCACGGCGTCGAGCAAGCCGTCATCTCGTGTGGCTATCTGCCCGACCAGATCGAGGAGGTCTTCGGCGGCGGACACTCGGGCGTCACGCTCGAGTACGCGGTTGAGGAGACCCCTCTTGGAACCGGCGGCGCGATCGGCTTCGCTGCTCGAGGGCTCGACGGCAGCTTCTTCGCGTTGAACGGCGACTCACTACGTGAGGCCGATCTCGACGAGCTCGTCACCTTCCATCGCTCGACCGGCGCGAAGGCGACCATTCTCCTCACACCCGTTGCCGACCCCAGTCGGTACGGGCTCGTCCGCACTGCACCGGACGGAAGGGTGGAGACCTTTCTCGAGAAGCCGCGGCCAGAGGAGATCGACACAGATCTGATCAACGCCGGTCTCTACGTCCTCGAGCCCGATGTCCTCGAGCTGATCCCGCCCGATCGTGCGGTGTCGATCGAGCGCGAGGTGTTCCCTCGGCTCGCTGCGGACGGGGCGGTCTACGGGATCGCGCTTCCGGGGTACTGGCTCGATGTCGGAACGCCCGAGTCGTACCTGCAAGCTCACCGCGACGTTCTCGAACGGGTCTTCCCGACCGAGGTCGGCAGCGCACTGGGTGCCGACTTCACCTTTGTCGACCCGACCGCCGAAGTCGATCCAGGCGCGCGCCTCGTCCCTCCCGTCTATGTCGGACCGCGCGCGGTCGTCGAGGCGGGAGCTCGGCTGGGGAGCCTCGCCGTGCTCGGGGCAGGCTCGCGGCTGTCAGCGGGTAGCGTCGTCGAGAATGCCGTCGTGGGCGCCCGCGCGACCGTCGGCGTCGGATGCTCCGTCATTGGCTCGATCGTTGGAGACGACGCCGAGCTGGGAAACGAGTGTGAACTTCACAACCTCGCTGTCGTCGGCCCGGGTGCGTCGCTCGGTGGCGGCAACGTCCTCGACCACGGGCTGCGCATCGGTGCAGGTCAGAGGATCCCGGAGAAGGCGATTCGGTTCTCATGAGCGAGGATGCCCTCAGCCGCTACGGCGTGTCACCGCGGAAGGTGGAGAAACCCTGGGGTTGGGAGCTCGTCTGGGCCGAGGCCGACGCCTACGTCGGCAAGCTCCTGTTCGTTCGCGCGGGCGAGTCGCTGAGCCTCCAGTACCACGAGAGCAAGGACGAGTCTTGGCTCGTGCAGGAGGGTCGTGCGCGGCTCGAGCTCGGAGAGGTCGGAGGAGATCTCGACGCGATCGAGATCTCACCGGGGAGCGCATTCCGGTTTCGCCCGGGTACCGTGCACCGGGTGACGGCACTCGAGGACACGCTCGTCATCGAGGTCTCGACGCCGTTCCTGGACGACGTCGTCCGCCTCGAAGACCGTTACGGGCGCCAGGGCACGTCGGCACCCTAAGCACCTTGTAACAGACTGTTACTTGGTGCGCAGGGGCGTGGGTAGACTCGGCTCCGAACCTGACGTTACGTGACTCCCTGAGCCGAAAGCGAGACTGAGAATGGCAGCGACCAAGCGTCATGACGTGAAGGACCTCGCGCTCGCCGCAGAAGGCGTGCGCCGGATCGAGTGGGCCGACCGGCAGATGCCGGTGCTTGCGGCGATCCGGGAGCGATTCGAACGAGAGCAACCGTTGGCGGGGCTTCGCATCTCGGCGTGCTTGCACGTGACCACGGAGACGGCGAACCTTGCCCGGACGCTCAAAGCGGGCGGTGCGGACGTCGTGCTGTGCGCGTCGAACCCGCTCTCCACCCAGGACGACGTTGCGGCGGCGCTCGTCGACGAGTTCGGAATCGGTGTGTTCGCCATCAAGGGCGAGGACAACGACACCTACTACCGTCACATCGAGGCGGCGGTCGACCACCGGCCGCACCTGACGATGGACGACGGCGCCGACGTCATCGGTGTCCTGCACTCCCATCGGCGCGAGCAGCTCGGCGACGTGATCGCCGGCACCGAGGAGACGACCACAGGCGTGATCCGGCTCAAGGCGCTCGAGCGTGACGGAAAGCTCGGCTTCCCGGTGATCGCGGTGAACGAGGCCCAGACGAAGCACATGTTCGACAACCGCTACGGCACGGGCCAGTCGACGATCGACGGGATCATTCGCGCGACGAACGTGCTCTTCGCCGGCAAGCGCTTCGTGGTCGCCGGCTACGGCTGGACCGGACGCGGCGTCGCCATGCGCGCACGCGGGATGGGTGCGCACGTGATCGTGACCGAGGTCGATCCGCTGCGTGCCCTCGAAGCGGCGATGGACGGGTACGAGGTGCTCCCGATGGAGCGCGCCGCGGAGGTCGGCGACCTCTTCTGCACCGCGACCGGGGACAAGAACGTCATCACACGGGCGCACATGGAGCGCATGAAGGACGGCGCGATCCTCTCCAACACCGGCCATTTCAACGTCGAGATCGAGATCGGGGCGTTGCGCGAGCTCGCGGTCGAGACCCGCGAGGCTCGCGCGCTGGTGGACGAGTTCACGCTCGCGGATGGGCGCCGTATCTACCTGATCGCCGAAGGCAGGCTCGTCAACCTCGCCGCCGCCGAGGGGCACCCGGCGCTCGTGATGGACATGTCCTTCGCGAACCAGGCGCTCGCCTCCGAGTGGGTCATTGCGAACGCCGCAACGCTCGAGCGGCGCGTGTACGACGTCCCGAAGGACATCGACGACGAGATCGCCCGGCTCAAGCTCGCGACGATGGGCATCGAGATCGACCAGCTCACCGAGGAGCAGGCCAAGTACCTCGCGTCGTGGGACGAAGGAACATAATCGCGGGGGAACCGCATGGTTCCCCCGCGTGCCCCCTCCTTCTCCGCTGTGCACGGCAGGGGCCGCGCTTGGCCTCCCGCCGGGCGAAGCCCGGCTCCGGCCACTAGCGGAGGTGCATAGGAGTGATGCGAGGTCTCGAGCCGGAGCAAATCGTCAGGTTGGAGGAGGACGCGGTCGTCTTGCTCGACCAGCGGCGTCTGCCCGACGAGGAGGTCGAGCTGCGGTGCGCGTCGGCGGCCGCGGTCGCCGACGCCATCAGGGACATGGCGATTCGCGGCGCGCCTGCGATAGGCATCGCCGCCGCGTACGGGTACGCGCTGGCAGCGACACGCGGCGAGGATCTCGACGAGGCGTATGAGGCGCTCGCATCCGCTCGGCCGACAGCCGTGAACCTCCTCTGGGCGCTCGAGGAGATGCGCTCGGATCCGACACCCGAGCGCGCGCGGGCGCTCCACGAGGAAGAGGTGGAGAGGTGCCGGCGGATGGCGCGCCACGCCGTCGCGCTCGTCTCTCCCAGCTCCCGCGTGCTCACGCACTGCAACACGGGAGGCCTCGCGACGGGCGGCTACGGAACGGCGCTCGGAGCCATTCGTGCGGCGTGGGAGCAGGGGCTCGTCAAGCACGTGTGGGTGGACGAGACGAGGCCGCGGTTGCAGGGAGCCCGCCTCACGGCATGG
>JAERMP010000298.1 GCA_016844515.1 Thermoleophilia bacterium
CGCATCGAGCGCCACCCTGACGACGCCTTCGACCGTGCGCGCTTCGGGCTGCCGTGCCCAACCACGGAACCCCGTCCCGTCGTACTCGAGAGTGAGCTTAAGTTTCACGACGACGAATTCAACACCGCGGTCGCGTCGGTCGCGTCACCTTGTCCGCTCAGCGGCGCGGCGAAGTCCAAAGCCGCCTCCGGACGCCCTCGAGGCCGGAGGTTACGAGTCGTCTCTGCGCTGTTTCGAGCCCGTAGACGACCTCGTACCACGGCCCCAGCTGGTGATAGAAGAGCGATCGCTCCCGAACCTCGGCCTCCACGCCGTATGTTCGCGCAACGGCTTCGACAACGTCCGGTGGCGTGCCGTTGAGACACCATGCGAGATCGAGAGCCGCATCGCCGACCCGCGCGTCGCTCCAGTCGATCACGCCGACAACGCGCCCATCGCGGCAGATGACGTGTTCGGGGCCGAGGTCGCCATGGAGTAGGACGGGTACGAAACCGAGCTCTGGAACGCGTGCGAAGACGGCCTCCGCCCGCACGCGCTCGCCGGGACGCAACAGCGGGTAGACGCGTCGGCGAAAGTTGTCACAGAGACTGGCGAACCGTTCCCGCCATGCGGCGGGATCGAAGCACGGAACGCCGATGACCCGGGCAGGCTCGACGGGAAAGCGGTGCAACGTCGCCAGAAAGCACCCGATGTCCTCACCCGCGAGCGCGCGGATGCCCAAACTCGCGGGCGATCCGACCAACTTGCGGTACGCAACGCAGACGACACCGTCGCGCGCCACGAACTCGATACTCGGGACTTCGATCGGAAGTGCCCCGGCGAGGATGGGCAGGAGGAGGATCTCGCGCTCGATCCGCTCCTCGACCTCAGCCCTCCGCGGGAAGCGAACGATCCACTCAGCGTCGAGTTCCAAGACGAGGCTATCCCAGCCGTCCCCGACGACCCGGACCTCGCGGAACTCGAGTGCGGGGAAGGACCTACGGAGGAGGTCCTCCGTGTCGTGGTCCACTGCCGACCCGCACCTCACGGCGAGGAGACGACGAGCGCCTCGTTCGCGGCGCTGACTGTGAGGCCGGGCTCGGGCCCGCCGCCGATCACGAACACCCGGCCGCCCAGCGCCGCGACGCCGACCCCATGGCGGGGAGTCGGCAGGTCTTCGAGCTGCACCCAGCGTCGCTCTGCGACGCGGTAGGCAAGCACCTCCGCGATCGTTCCGCCCGGCTCTTCGCCGCCGACAGAGACGATCACGCCCGAGAGCGCGGCTGCCCCCGTGCCTCCCCGAGGATCAGGCACGGGAGAGAGCCTGCGCCACGCACCCTCGCCAGGCCTGTAGCTCTCGAAGTCGAGGAGGTTCGTGTCCAGGCCGGCCGTTCGTCCGCCGACTGCGTAGACGATGCCTGCTAGTGCCGTGACCCCGAGATGCTCGCGTGGAGTCGGTCCCGCGATGACCGACCAGCGTCTCGTGCGCAGGTCGAATGAGAGCGCGTTCCGGGCGAGCCGTCCGGCGGGGCCCACTCCTCCCGCGACGACGATCCTGCGACCAGCGACTCCGGCGCCCGCTGCGGCGCGCGGGTACGGCATCCGGGGCAGCGATCGCCACGTGCCCCGCTCGAGGACGAAGAACATGCGCAGTGGCAGCCCGGCGGCCGTGTAGCCGCCGAGGACGTAGAGCCTCCCGCCTTCACCCACGGCCATGGCGTGATGGACGCCGATCGGGAGATCGGGAAGCCGTCGCCAAGTATCGCGAGGGGGCGAGTAGGCGTCCACGCGCCGTGAAGCGCCCCGCTCAGGCGTCAGCCCGCCGAGGACGACGATCTCGCTCCCCACGGCGGCGGCCGAGACCTCGGTGCGCGGGACGGGCATCGGCGCACGAGTCTCCCAGTCGTGCGGCGCCGCAGTTGCACCCACGGCGAAACCAAGACACGCAGCGAGCAGCGCTCCGACGAAGGCTGTCCTCACGTCAGGCCGACTCGACCTCGAGCATCAACCCTTGCACTCCACGAACGACTACCTTCGCGCCGGCGTCGCAGCCTCCGTCGCAGCGCGCCTTCCAGATCTCGCCGTTCACCTTCACCTGACCCTCTGGCCACAACTCGCCGACCGCAACTCCCGTCTTGCCGACGAGCGTGTCGACGCCGACGCTGGCTTTCCGTCGCTTCGACCACCACAGGAACGCGCCCGTCTCCGCGATGTCCAGCGCAGCCCCGATCGCGATCGCGACGAGCCCCCACGGCGACGGGAGAACGAAGATCGCGAGGAGAACACCGATCAGAAAGAGCACGCGGTCAGCGTACTCCCGACGGCGTTGTACTACGCCTCGGGAGCGGGCTCTTCGCGCTGAGCGCGAGCGGCTGCAAACGGGGTCGCAACCGGCTCGTAGTCGACGAGCTCGAGATAGACCATCTCGGCCGCATCGCCCTGCCGCATGCCGAGCTTCACGATGCGCGTGTAACCACCTGGCCGCTCGGCGAAACGCGGCGCGATGTCCGCGAAGAGCCGGTGCACGACGTGGTTCGAGCGAAGCGCGGCGAGCGCCTGCCGGCGGGCATGGAGGTCGCCGCGCTTGCCCAACGTGATCATCTTCTCGGCGAACGGCTTGACCGCCTTCGCCTTGGCCTCGGTCGTGGAGATCCGGCCGTGC
>JAERMP010000299.1 GCA_016844515.1 Thermoleophilia bacterium
GGTGAGCGTTCCAATCGTGTTCCAAGGCTCGAGTGTCGGCGAGCTCTGGATCGACGGAGACGTCGAGCGGACGGTCCTCGAGCGCGTCGCCGATCGTCTCTCCGGACACGTCCTCATCGGCTGGGACACGCGCGGCGAAGCCTGGGACCCGTGAATCTCAGTTCTGAACTTGGCTCTGACTGAGACAGAAGCCCAGCGGCCGCGAAGCGGACGCCTTCAGGGTTTTCGCGCAACCGGAATCTGCGCTAGCAGATTCCGGTTGTTGCGCAAGGAGAGGCGGTTGCCCCGACCGGTGGGGGTCGGGATCTACCGCGCGCCCGCCCCGAGGGGCAGGCGCGCGGCTCCCTTCCCCTCTCCCCAATCTCGTTGTAATGACGCATTCGGGGGATGCAATCCCTCGAACGAGTTACCCCCCTCGAACGAGGGAGCATCCCTTGATCGAGTGATTCCGAGACGACGATGGGGCCAGGCTTCGAAGCCTGGCCCCATCTGGAGGGAGCTACGCGTGCGGGCCCTCGAAGCCCGGTGGCCCGCGGGGAGACATGTCGCCGGGCCACAGTCCGGGGTGGAACCCGGGCCCGTGGCGGCTGAGCGCGCCGTTGACGAGGTTCTCCATGCGCTCGTCGAGATCGGCTTTGAGCTCGGTGGCCTGCTCCTGTGTGAGCCGGCCGTCGGCGACAGCCTCGTCGATCTTCTTCTCCGCCGCTGTCACGAGGGCCTGAACAAGACCGTCGACAGATTTGCCCTTCTCCTTGGCAATCTCGGTCAGCGTCTTGTCCGTGAGCTCCTCGCGGAGTTCCGCCTCGGTGAGGCCGAGGTAGACCGCGGCTGCGCGAAGGTTTCCGAAGTGCCCGAAGTGGCCACCACGGTGTCCACCGGGGCCGATGCCACCGAAGAGCGGCACACCGTCTCCGGATTCGATCCTTTCCTTGAGCTCATCCGCCTGCTGCTTCGTCAGACGGCCCGCTGCGACTGCTGCGTCGAGGCGATTCTTGAGCGCCTCGTTCAGCGCATCCGACAGTGCGTCAGGCTCGACACCCAGCTGCCCGGCCGCATCCTCGATGACGGCCTTGCTCTCTTCGCTGGGTGAGAGCGCACGTGAAGCCGCAACGGCTCCCGCAGCCCCAAGCCCGACGACAATAGTCGCCGCGACAGCAGCTCCGGCAGCGAATTTGACCTTCCGTCTTGTCGTCATGAGTCCCATAAGATCACCCGTGTCTAAGAGGGCCCTGAGAGGCGCCTAAGAAGATCCGACGCTCGTGACGGCGACGGCAGTGCCGACAGCGTCGGGTACGAGTCGACCGTCGTGCATGCGCAACACGCGCTCAGCGCGCTCAGCTACCTCGGCATTGTGCGTGACCACGATCACGGTCCGACCACCGTCGCCAGACAGCGACAGCAGGAGATCCATGATCTCCGCGCCGGTCGTCGAGTCGAGATTTCCGGTCGGCTCGTCGGCCAGCAGAACGTGTGGCTCGTTGGCAAGCGCGCGTGCAATTGCTACCCGCTGTTGCTCGCCTCCCGAGAGCCGACCGGGCACGTGATCGGTGCGAGCGCCGAGACCAACCGAGTCGAGCAGACGCATCACCGTCTCTCGTCGGTCCTCCGATCGTCCGCCGGCCGGAGCAAGCGCGATCTCGACATTCTGCGCAGCCGTCAACGTCGGAATCAGGTTGAACTGCTGGAAGACGAACCCAAACGCGTGGAGCCGAAGCTTGCTGAGCTCGCCGTCTCGCATACGCGCGATGTCGCGCTCCTCGAAGAAAACCTCACCCGACGTAGGACGGTCGAGTGCGCCGAGCAGCTGGAGGAGCGTCGTCTTGCCCGAGCCGCTGGGACCCGCGATCGCGACAAACTCGCCGGACGCGACCGTGAGGTTGACATCACGCACGGCATGCACCTCTCTGCTGCCGAGCTCGTAGATCTTCGTGACGTCTCGGAGCTCGTACACGGCATCCGGTAGTTGGGGTTCACCCATCTCGGTCCTCGATTCAGTCGATGTGTCGAAGGGCATCCGCAGGACGTAGGCGCGCGGCACGCAAGCTGCCGACCGCTCCCGCGATCAGCCCACCGAGGAGCGCGAGGGCGACGGCGCCGAGAATCAGAGTGACGCTCACGGGTGCGTCGAGCGACACCTCGGTCGCAGCCTGCTCCACCGCACCCTGGCCGAAGGGCCCGATGAAGCGCGGGCCCTCGGCTGCTCCCGCCGAGACGGTCGCCTCGAGCGAAGGCGCAAAGGCGGCGAGAAGGTACGCGCCACCGATTCCGAGGACGACGCCGAGCGCGCCGCCGAGCAAGCCGACGAAGAGCGACTCGCCGGTGACCTGGCGCACGACCAGTCGCTGCGACCAGCCGAGCGCCTTCAGCGTCCCCAGCTCTCGTATTCGTTTCGTGACGGATGAGAGCGTCAACAGACTCGCGATCAGGAATGCCGACAGAAGACCGACGATCACGAGCGCGGTACCCAGCGAGCCGGCGAGGTTCTTGGCGTCCACCAAGGTCCCGGCAACGCGATCCGCAAGATCTTCCGCGGTCGTCACGGACGCTCCGTCGAGCGTCCTCTCGATCGACGCAGCGACTGCGCTTACATCGTCCGAGCTCTCCGCGCGGACGTACACGGTGTTCACACGACCCA
>JAERMP010000300.1 GCA_016844515.1 Thermoleophilia bacterium
AGGAGATCGCCGAAGACGACGATGAGATCCGGCGCGACGCCTTTCGGCTCCCCGTAGAGCTCCTCCGGCTTGTAGGCCACGGTCGGAATCGGGTTTCCTTGGTCGTCCGGGATGGCCGCGATGCGCCGCGCAAGGTCATCCCGCACAGTCTCGTAGTCCTCGGGCGCGATGGTGCCCTCTGGCTCGCGCCCTTGAACGTTGAGGAAGACGCGAGCGTAGTAGCCGCCCTCCCCCCACGCCGTCGTTTGCGACCAGTCGACCCCGACGTCGCGAAGTGACGACACTCCGTTCGGCGCGGCGAGGGTGGTCAGGAGACCCTCCCGCCGCAGCCACTCGTTGATGCGGATACCGCCGTCGAGGCGCTTCGCTCCGTGGTCGGAGACGACGAAGACGACGGTGTCCTCGTCGGCGTGCTCGAGCAGCCCCGCGATGAGCCCGTCGACATGTCGGTGGTAGTCGAGGATGGCCGTCTCGTAAGGGTTTCCGGGCTCGTGCTTACGGTGCTCGGGATCCATGTACTTCCAGAAGCCGTGGTGCATCCGGTCGGGCCCCATCTCGACCATGGCGAAGAGCGTCCAGGGCTTGTTCTGTGCGAGGTGCTCCGCCAGCGCGAAACGACGGTTCGTCATCTCGTAGACCTGGCCCAGGAGGTAGTCCTTGTCGTCGGTGCGAAAGTCCTTCGTGTCGAAGATGTACTCACCGACGACCTCCGCGATCTCGTCACGCAGCGCTGCGGGATACGTGTACTTGCTCTCGAGCGACGGGGTGAGGAAGCAGCTAACCATGACCCCGTTGAGCGGCCGCGGCGGGTAGGTGCCGGGCACGGAGAGCACAACCGAGGAACCTCCGGCGCGGGTCACGAGATCCCACAGGCGCGGCTCCTTGATCGCCGTCGACATGGCGATGAAGCCGCCGTCGTAGGTGTGGTCGGAGCGGTTTCGGAAGCCGTAGACGCCGAGATCGCCCGGCGTCTTCGACGACATCATGCAAGACCAGGCGGGAACAGTGATCGGCGGGATCACCGAGGTCAGGCGACCGTAGGTGCCGCGCTCCATGAGGCCCGAGAGCGTTGGAAGCTGGTCTCGCCAGCGCTCGAGGACGAGCGAAGGTTCGGCGCAGTCGAGCCCGATCATCATCACTTTCGAAGCCACTCGCGGAGCGTAGCCAGGTGGGGTCAGGTCTTGCATGTTGCACGGAACGTGCAACATGCAAGACCTGACCCCATGAGCGTTGCACCCACGCCCACACCCGAGACCGTCGTCATGAAGTTCGGCGGCTCGTCGGTCGCGGACCCCGACAAGATCCGGCGGGTCGCGCAGCGACTCGCGGATGCGCACGAGCGCGGCGCCCGCGTCGTCGCCACGATTTCGGCAATGGGCGACACGACGGACACGCTCCTCGAGCTCGCCGGCCACGTCTCCCCGCATCCGAACCCCCGAGAGCTCGACATGCTCCTGTCCACGGGTGAGCGCATCGCCTGCGCGCTCGTGGCGATGGCAGTTCACGATCTCGGGCACGAGGCCGTTTCCTTTACGGGCTCGCAGGCAGGGATCATCACGGATCCCGTCCACACGAAGGCGAAGATCCGCGAGATCACACCGGTCCGGATCGTCGAGGCGCTCGACAGCGGGAAGATCGTCCTCGTCGCGGGCTTCCAAGGCTTCTCGCGCGACACGATGGACGTGACAACGCTCGGACGCGGCGGCACGGATGCAACGGCGGTCGCGCTGGCCGCGGCCCTCGGCGCCACCTGTGAGATCTACTCCGACGTGCCCGGCGTATTCACGGCCGATCCGCGGATCGTTCCGGACGCGCGCAAGCTCGACATCGTCTCCTACGAGGAGATGCTCGAGATGTCGGCGTCTGGCGCGAAGGTGCTGATGCTGCGCGCAGTGGAGCTGGCACGCGGTCAGAGAGTCCCGATTCACGCGCGGTCGGCGTTCTCCGACGAACCGGGTACGCGGATCGAGGATGTGGAGGGGATGGAGCAGGCAATCGTCTCCGCGGTGACACACTCGGAGGACGAGGTCGTGTTCGCGCTGAGCGACGTCCCGGATCAGCCGGGTTCGGCCGCGGCGATCTTCGACGCTGTCGCGGCCGAGCACGTCAACGTGGACACGATCCTTCAGAACGTCGGCCACGGATCCGCGGAGCTCTCGTTCACCGTGCCACAGGAGGACGTCCCCGCTGCGCGCCGGGCGCTCGAGCGAGCGCAGGAATCGATCGGGTCGATCGAGGTCGAGGAGATCGCCGATCTCGGGAAGGTCTCGCTGGTCGGCGCTGGGATGCGGTCTCACCCGGGAGTCGCGGCACGAATGTTCCGCACCCTTGCCGAGGAAGGGATCAACCTCCGACTGATCTCGACCTCCGCCATCAAGGTGTCCTGCCTCATCGCGCGCGCGGACGTCGAACGAGCCGTGCGCGCACTCCATGAGGCGTTCTCCTTGGGTGACGGCGCACACGCCGGACGCGAGGGGTAGGCTCCCCACCGGTATGAGCGCCGAGATCGAGGCACCCGCGACCGCCCAGCCCACCCAACGCCAGGGACGCGGTCGCTCGACCGCGGTCTGGGCCGTTCTCGTCGTCGCCGGGCTGCTTCTGCTCCTCACGTCCTTCGCGGTCTGGTCCTCACGTCCTTCGCGGTCTGGATCAACCGCGTCGCGCTCAACACGCAGGTCTTCACGGACACGAGCGCCGAGCTTCTGGACAACGACGCGATCCGAAGCGCGGTCGCCACACGCGCCGTCGACGAGCTGTTCGCCAAGGTCGACGTAGAGGCCGAGGTAAAGGCGCAGCTTCCGGAAGACGTCCAATCTCTCTCGGGACCGGCGACGGCCGCGCTCCAGCAGGCGGCGTACGAGATCGTCGACCGCGCGCTCGAGCGACCGGCCCTTCAGGAGCTCTTCGCGATCGCGCTGGGGGAGACGCACTCCACGCTCGTCGAAGTTCTCGAAGGCGGCGGATCGCGCGTGTCGACCGAGGGGGGCGAGGTCACGCTCGACCTCCAGGAGATCATCCGCGAGGCCGCCGACCGGATCGGCATCGGCGAACAGGTCGCCGACAAGATCCCCGCAGACGCCGGTCAGATCGTGATCCTCCAGTCTGATCAGCTCGACGCTGCGCAGAGCGGCTTCCAGCTGCTGAAGACGCTTGCATGGGTGCTCCCGCTGCTGACGCTCGTGGCGTTCGGGTTTGCCGTCTGGCTGGCGGGAGAGCGCCGCCGTGCAGTGCGGGGTACGGGTATCACGCTCGTCGTCGTCGGTGTCCTCGGTCTTGTGGCCGCGAGACTCACACAGAACTACCTCGTCACTTCGCTCGTTGCGCACAGGGACGACCGCGAGGCAGCGAACAACGCATGGAACATCCTCACCGACCTGATGCGCGGCTCGTTTCGCTGGATGATCATCGTCGGGATCCTCTTCCTGATTGCCGCGTGGCTCGCCGGTCCGGGCCGACGTGCCTTGGCTGTGCGCCGCTCGATCGCGCCGGGCTTCCGTAGTCGGGTCTGGGTGTACGTGGGTCTCGCAATCGTGACGCTGTTCCTCCTGCTCAACGGCCAGGTGAGCGACTTCACGCGCTTCCTGTTCGTGGCCATCCTGGTCGCGCTCGGAGCGACCTGGATCGAGCTCACGCGCAGGCAGACGATGCTCGAGTTCCCCGACTCGGGCGCGCCGACGATGATCACCGACGCTCGCAGTCGAGTGTCGGACTGGCTGGATGAACGCCGGGCTAGCACGCCCAGAGCGCAGGACGCGGACGTGACGGCGCAGCTCGCAAACCTCTCCGACCTGCACACGCGCGGCGAACTGTCGGACGAGGAGTACGCCTCGGCCAAGGCCCGCGTGCTCGCCGGCCAGTAGCGAGCAGGCTCCTCAGCCCCGGCGACGAACTTCGCCGGCATGGACTCCTCGAGCCGCGCGGTCCAGGCTCTCGTCGCCGCAGTCATCTGGATCGTCGTGATCATCATCGTGCGCTTCGTGCTCGAGCGCGCGTTTGCTCGCTACGAGCGCCGACTCGCAGAGAGGGACGCGGCCGTTGCGGCGCGGCGCCGGACGACGTTCGCGTTTCTCCTACGCATGGTCGTCGCGCTCACCGTCCTCATCGGAATCTGGAGCGTCCTTTCGATCTTCCCCGCGACACACGAGGTAGCCAATGCGTTTCTTGCCTCGAGCGCGGTGCTGGCCGTCGTCGCCGGCGTGGCGCTGTCGACGCCCCTTGGAAATCTCGGGTCGGGCGTGCTGCTCGCATTCACACAACCAGTGCGTCTCGGGGATCGCATCACGGTCGGCGAGCACACCGGTGTCGTCGATGAGATTTCGCTGACCTACACGACGCTCGTCTCTGACGAAGGACCCTACGTCTTCGTGCCCAACCAGACCATGGTGAGCACGATGCTCGTGAACCGCTCCGTCGGGTCGCACCCGGGCGTGTAGGGGCGAGGCTTGCCTCACCCGGGCGACCCAAGGGTTGCCCTACAGATCGAGGCTCTGGCCGGGTCGAAGGACGCGAACTTGCACGCCCGGCGCGGTCTCCTGGACGGCCGTGACGAACTCTGCGGGCGGCAGGTCGATGAAATCCGGAGCGCCGCGAAGACCTAGGTGGATCGGGAAGTAGGTGCCCCAATGAATCGGCACCACGAGCTCGGGACGAACGAGAGCGACGGCAGCGGCGGCG
>JAERMP010000301.1 GCA_016844515.1 Thermoleophilia bacterium
CTCGGCGACGATCGCGAACGCGGGTGAGCTAGCGGAGGCTCTAATCGGCGAGCGCGCGACGGTGATCGACCGCGACACGTCGCCTAAGGCCGAGCGCGACGTCGTCATCTGGAACCCACCGCTGCTCGACGCCGAGCTCGGCTTGCGTGCGAGCCCTCTTGGCGACGCATCACGCCTGCTAGCCCAGCTCACCTCCCGTGGTCTCCGCACGATCTGCTTCGCCAAGAGCCGGAAGGCGGCCGAGCTGATCCACCGCTTCACGGTGGAGCGTGTCGACACGGCCACCGCGAGCCGTCTCGCGCCATACCGCGCCGGCTATACGCCCGAGCAGCGCCGCGAGATCGAGCGCCGGCTCGTGGGGGGCGAGCTCCTCGGCGTCACGGCGACCGATGCACTCGAGCTGGGAATCGATATCGGGGTTCTCGACTGCGCTATCTCGGTGGGGTTCCCCGGCACCGTCGCATCGCTCCGCCAGCAGTGGGGACGGGCCGGACGGCGCGGCCACGGGCTGGCGATCCTCGTGGCGAGCGACGACGCGCTCGACCAGTTCTTCGCGCGCGAGCCCGAGGCGCTGCTGTCCCGTCAGGTCGAAGCGGCGATCCTCGACCACTCCAATCCGCGCATCCTCGACCCGCACGTCCTTTCGGCCGCCTACGAGGCGCCGCTCGACGAGAAGGACGTCGCCACGCTGGGTAGCGAAGCGCTCCGCCGTGCCGCCGAGCTCCCGGAGCTCGAGCGGACACCTGCTGGCTTCGTGTGGAAGGGGCGGGACTATCCTGCGGCTCGCATCTCGCTCCGCTCCGGCGACGGGGACGCATTCACGGTTGTCGACGCCTCCACAGGATCCCTCCTCGGGCTCGTCGAGCGCGAGCGCGCGTACTCAACCGTCCACGAGGGCGCGGTCTACCTCCATCTGGGCCAGCAGTACCTCGTGGAGACGCTGGATCTCGAGCGGCGCGTCGCCGTCGTCGCTCCGGCAAGCGTCGAGTGGTACACGCAGGTGAAGAAGGAGACGCAGACGACGATCGAGGAGACCGAGCGTGTCGAGGCGCGACTCGGCGTCGACCTCCACTTCGGCCGAGTCTCGGTCTCCGAACAGGTCGTCGCCTTCGCACGAAAGGCAGTCCGCGACGGATCGACGATCGACGTCGTCGGAATGCTCATGCCGGAGACGACCTTCGAGACGGAAGCGATCTGGTTCTCGCCGCAGAACGAGCAGCTCGATGGGCTCGAGCAGATGCCGAAGCTCCTGGGCACGCTCCACGCCGCCGAGCACACGCTCATCGCGCTACTCCCGCTCTGGGCGATGTGCGACCGCTGGGACATCGGCGGTCTCTCGACGAACGTCCATTACCAGACGGGCCGCCCGACCATCTTCGTCTACGACGGCCACGCGGGCGGGGTCGGGATCACCGCGCGCGGGTTCGACCGCTTCGAGGACTGGGTCGAGGACACGGTACGCCTGCTCCAACGCTGCCCCTGTGCGGCAGGGTGCCCTTCCTGCGTCCAGAGCCCAAAGTGTGGGAACCTGAACGAGCCGCTCGACAAGGTCGGCGCCCGCACGATGCTCGAGCGCATGCTCGCGTAGCGTGTCGATTCCCCGGCAGCTCGATCGTCGTCGTTGTGGAACCGGACAAAGGAGGTCAGGTGCTGTACATGACGTTGATCTATTCGGACCAGGAGCAGTGGGCTGCCCTCTCGGACGATGAGCGGCAGGGCATGTATGCGCAGTACCGCGCTCTCTCGCAGGATGCGCAGGAGGCGGGGGTCATGGCGGGCGGGAACGAGCTCGGCCCAACGCGCGATGCGACGACGGTTCGCGTACGCGGCGACGAGACCCTCGTGACGGATGGGCCCTACGCAGAGGTCAAGGAGGCGCTCGGCGGGTACTTCCTCTTCGAGTGTGACTCGATGGACGCTGCCCTCGACTGGGCCGCCCGCATCCCAGCGGCCGAGCATGGTGCAGTGGAGGTTCGCCCGGTGTACGTGGATCCAGCGGAGGTGCAGCTGTGAACTACGCGCTGCTCATCTACGACGACGACTCGGCCTGGGTCGACCTTCCCGACGAGGAAAAGGCAGCGCTGCGCGCAGAGGAGATGCCGCACTGGGTAGCGCTCTTCGAGGAGCTCGGCAAGGCCGATCCGAGCGTTTCGGGGAAGGAGCTCGACGGACGTCGGACCGCGAAGGTCGTGCGCGTTCGCAACGGCGAGCGCATCGTCACGGACGGCCCGTTCGCCGAGACAAAGGAGATTCTCGGCGGGGTCTTCCTCACGGACCTACCCGACCTCGACGAGGCGATCCGGCTGGCGGCGCTGATCCCGGCAGCGAAGGGGCAGGGATCCATCGAGATCCGCCCGGTTCTGCAATAATGGAGGCGTGCAGAGCAGCGTCGAGCAGGTCTTCCGCGAGGAGTGGAGTCGTGCGGTCGCGATCCTCACCCGCGTCCTCGGCGATCTCGAGCTGGCCGAGGACGCGGTGCAGGACGCCTTCGCCACGGCGCTCGAGCGCTGGCCGCGCGACGGCGTCCCGCGCAACCCCGGGGCATGGATCGTCACCACTGCACGTAACCGAGCGATCGACCGGATTCGGCGTGACCGCGTCTTCCAGCAGAAGGCCGAAC
>JAERMP010000302.1 GCA_016844515.1 Thermoleophilia bacterium
TGGCGTGCTCGCCGAGCCTGCCGCCGCGGCCGCCTAGGGCGAACTACTCTGCAGAATCGCTCGGCGCGGCCGCTTGTCGCCTCGCGAGCGTCGCCGTTCTCGGAGCGCTTCGAGTGCAGCATCGGGCGTTTCGCCAACGCCGACAATCAGGATTCGGCTTGGCTGCTCGCCGAATGTGGCGCCCGGGGTCTCAGCCCAGACCCGCCAGTCACTGATCGGGAATTCGCGTGCGCGCGCGAGCGACCAGAACTCGAAGCACGGGACATCCTCGCCGATCGCATCTTGGGGCACTTCTTCGTGCGAGCAGTCGAGCGCCGCCCACCGTCCTCCTTCGTACACACCTCCGTAGCGCGTCCTGATGATCGTTGGACCGCTGGGTTCCGACTCGTTGGCTAGGCGGGTGCTCGCTCCAGCTCTGGGAGCGTTGCGACGAGTGCATCGGCGCGCTCGAGCCAGGGGGTTGCGCGGAGACGCTCGAAGATCTCGTGGGCCTCGGACACGAGGGGTGCGGCTTCCTCGGAGCGCCCCTGCGTGACGAGCCACTCCGCCCTCTCGAGTTGCGTGCAGGCGAACAGAAAAGGAACACCGTATTCGCGGAACGTCGCGGCGGCAGACTTGAAGCTCGCCTCGACACGCGAGTCGTCACCCTGTGCGGCCGCGACGAGTGCCCGATGACGGGAAGTCTGGGCCTGGATGAGCGGCCCGGTGTCACCCGGCGAGAGCGCTTCGGCCTTCGCCACCGCCTCGGCTGCTCGATCGGGTTGACCGACCGCGAGCGCAGATTCGGCGATTGCGAACTGCGCCCAGATGGTGCCGTGCCCCCGCGCGAAGTCCGCCTCGGAGCGGGTGAGCAGCTCCAGAGCCTCTTCGTAGAGACCCTCTGCCATGAGGGCGCTCGTCCGAGTGGAGAGATACACGGCGCGATCCTGAATCGCTGCGGACGACTCGAGGGCGGAGGCGGCTTCGAGCGCCTTGTTCGCCGCCTCCGGATCACCTCGATGGCGTGCGATCTCGGAGAGCGTCGCGGAGAGGCCGAGTGCTCTGGTTTCCATGCCTGCCGGAACCTCGTTGCCGATCCGAACAGCCTCGTCCCATTGTCCGGTGAGGTCGTATGTGTCCACGAGATTGCCGAGGTCGAACCACTCGCTGTTGCGGTCACCGATTCTTCGCGAGAGCTCGAGAGCTTTCAGAGTCAGCTCTCCGGCCTCGACGATGCTTCCCATTCGCGTCAGGACCACGCCCAGGTTCGTGTAGCCGCGACCCGACGCGAACGGGAGGTCGCTCTCGAGCGCGATCTCGAGGGCGCGACCTATGAGCGCCCGGGCCGTCTCCCAGTGCCCCTTTTCCATGGCGATTAGACCAGCGTTGTTGAGTGTGTGTGAGAGCACCTCGAGCAGGCGCAGGCGCTCGGCGACGTCGAGCGCGCGGTCGTTCCGTTCCTCGGCTAGCTCGTAGTTCCCAGCGAAGTAGTGAGCGCGTGCGAGCTGACCGAGGAAGAAGGCCAGGTCCTCGTCCGGCTCCTCGTCCTCGAGCACAGCGTAGGCGCGCTCCATGCGCTCGATCGCCTCGGCGAGCTTTCCTGTGCTGAACTCCACCTGCGCGAGGTCGGCTGATGCTCTCGCGGCGGCGTGCTTATCGCCTGACCCGTCGAAGAGCGCGATCGCTTTCAGCAGCTGTTCGCTCGCGGACTCGCTATCACCAGATGCTCGTCGGGCGTTTCCCGCTCGGGTGAGGAGACGCGCTTCCTCAAGGGGCCCGTCGGCAAGCTCGGCTGCGCGGGCGAAAGAGGCCGCAGCCTCCGCGCTCGCCCCCAGCGAGGCTGCGCGCTCGCCGGCGCGCGTGAGCGTCTCGCGCACCTTCGTGCGAAGTGCCTGCGCGTCCTCGGCGTCGGGCTCGAGGTCGAGAGCGGTGAGGTAGTGCGACGCGACGATCTCGACGACCTCCTGCTCACGGCCGCCCCACGAGGTCTCGAAGAACTCGCCCGCGGCGAGGTGGCGCGCTTTTCGGTCACGGCGCGCGAGCGTCTCGTAGGCGACCCGGCGGACGAGGTCCTGAAGGAAGCCGTACTGGCCGCGCTCCGCCGAGCGCGGATCCAGCTCGAGGAAGAACACCTCCTTCCGCACGAGACTCGTGAGAACGGGCTCGAGGTCGCCCTGGGACCGGCTTGACAGCGCTGCGAGGGCTTCGAGCACGAACGTCTTCCCGAGGACGGATGCGTCCTGCACGATCCGGCGCTCGTCGGGGGTGAGCGCGTCGAGGCGGGCAGCGACGAGGGCGTGCAGTGTCTCCGGCACCGCGAGCGCTTGGATGTCGCCGACGAGCTTGTAGTTTCCGTTCGAGCGCTCGAGCTGGCCGCGGTTGAGCAGCATCCGCACGGTCTCGACCGCATAGAGCGGAATGCCTTCGGCGCGCGTGCGGATCGAATCGCGGAGCTCGCCGGGGAGCCCCGGGACGAGCCCTTCGAGGAGTGTGTCCATCGCCTCGGGGGACAGCGGCTCGAGGGGAAGTCCTGTAAAGCCGCCGCGGGTCGCCGATCCGAAGCCGGGTCGTCGCTCGCCGAGCTCCGGCCGTGCGAGGCCGACGACGAAGATCGGCTTCGACCGCGCCCACTCGACGA
>JAERMP010000303.1 GCA_016844515.1 Thermoleophilia bacterium
CCTCGGCGTCCACGAGGAACCATTCGCGCTCGATTTCACCCGGCTTGGCGGTATACGTCTTCATCTCAGAGAAAAGGGCGGACACCTGTCCGCCGGCGCCGGATTCTAGCAGCGAATCGCCCTATCGAGCCGGCTCGAGCAGCGGTGCCGGTCGCCGGCGGGCGAAGAGAATCGCGAGCGCGGGCGCCACGACGGCAGCCGTTGCGCCGACCGCAAGTGCTGCGACCCCCCACTCCGTGTAGGCCAGCCCCCCGAGGAGAGCAAGCGTCGCCGCCAGCAGACCTGCACAGAGGTCCGTGAACCCGACGAGACGGCCTCGCTCGACCGGAGTGGCATGCGTCACGAGCTCCGCCGTTGCGGCGACGTACGAGAAGTTCCAGCCGAGCCCGAGCAGGAAGAGCGAGAGCGACATGGCCGGGATCGACACGACCCACGCGAGCATTACGGTCGACACGGCCATGATCGTGAGCCCGGCGATCATCGACGGCCGCCGTCCCACGCGGTCGACGAGATGTCCCACGACGAGGACGAGCGCGAACATCCCGACGATGTGGAGGCTGATGACGGTGAAGACGTCGGCCTGCTCGTGGTGGTGCCCGACGACGATGTAGCCGGTCAGGTTCATCACACTCGCCATCACCGCGAAGCTGGCGAGCGCGGCGACAACGGCGGAGGGCACACCCGGGCGCCGGAGGATCTGCCCAAGTGAAGCGGCCGGCTCGCTCGTGACGGGCTCGCCTTTCGCAAGCCCGGCTTGCTGGAGCTCGAGCGCGATCGTTCGCGGATCGGGCCGGATCGAGAGCGCGATGACGAGCCCCACGACACACATTGCTGCGGCGGCGAACCAGGGGATGACGAGGGTCTCGAGCTCGAGATCCTTTCCCGCGAAGAGCGGCCGGAACACGAGCGGGCCGAGCGCAGCGCCGAAGAGCGCGCCGAAGAGCACGTACGAGATCGCGCGCGCCTTCTTCTCCGGCGGGTACATGTCCGCAGCGGCAGTACGCGCGAGTAGGACGCTTCCGTTCATCGCGCCGATGCCGACGAACCCGAGGATCACGAGCGGCGCGTTGTCCGCAATGCAGCCGAGCGCCGTCAGCACGCACCCGACCATTCCCACGACGAAGCCGCCGGCGATCACGGGAACGCGGCCGACTCGATCCATGAGGCGGCCGGCCGGCAGTGCCGCGAGCGCTCCGGCGGTGAGGAAGATCGCGGGGCCGAGCCCTAGAATCGACTCGATGCCGGTGACGAGGACGAGCGTGATCGTCGCAACGGCCACGGCGAGCTGAAGAACGCCCGAGAGCAGCACCAGGGAGAGGCTGAGGAGGAACGTGTTACGCCGGACCGGATACGAGATCGCCGCGATCGAGCCATTCAATCAGTCGACTCCCCGAGCCCCCCGGCTCCGCCGCGTCGCCCGGTACGCGCTTGGGCAATCCGGGAAGCGACGGAAGAGCAACGCCGATGGCAGCGCGGTTCGTTGACACGCCGAAGCGTTCGCTGAGATCATCACGCCGTGCCGGAAGCGCCGCGTCCGCTCGAACGTCGTGCTCGCTGGGCAGTGATTGCGCTTGGCGCAGTGATCGTGACCGACATCCTCGCGATCGGCTCCGATTGGCTCGCGATCCGGCTGATGGATCGGCTCCTCGACGGCGAGGACGTCGCTCCGTCCAGTCTTGACTCGGACGACACCCATCAACTCGCAGTCGGAGTCATCCAGTTCGCAGTCTACGTCGCGGCGGTCGTCTTCTTCCTCCGCTGGTTCTACCGGGCGTACTCGAACCTCCCAGCCCTGGGCGCGGAACCTCGTTTAAGGCGAGGATGGGCGATCGCTGGCTGGTTCGTCCCCATCCTCTGGCTCTGGCGGCCGAAGCAGATCGCGAACGACATCTGGCGGGGCAGCGACCCTTCGGTTAGGGCGGTGCACCTCCATATCACGAAGACGTCCGTGACGCCGCTCCTCACCGTCTGGTGGGCGGCCTGGATCATCACGGGCACCCTGGGCTTCTCGGCCGCGCGGCTAGTGTGGGACGCTCCAACCGCCGCGGACGCCGGCGTCTCGGCCGCACTCGGTATCGCCTCGGACGCCGAGGACGTCCGCTCCACCGCCGTCGTCGACCTCGTGGCCAACGGCAGCGACATCGTCGCCGCCGTGCTCGCCATCCTGGTCGTTCGAACGCTCACCTCACGCCAGCTCGAGCGCGAAAGCGTCATTGCCGCGCTCCCCTGACCTCGCCAGCGCCCTCCGCGCTACGATGGGGCGAGCGTAACGGGGAGCTCGGGCGACCGGGCTGAGAGGGCGGCTAAGCGCGCCGCCGACCCGCAGAACCTGATCTGGGTAATGCCAGCGGAGGAAGGCGTGTCGAACGGGGTCATTGTGGTGGTGGCAGGTGGGGATCCTCCCGATCCCGAATCCGCCCTTGCCGTGCCTCTCGGCGCGCGCGTGATCGCGGCCGACAGCGGGTTGGAGCTCGCGCTCGCGCTCGGGTTCGAGGTCGAGATCGCGGTGGGCGACTTCGACTCGGCCTCACCGGAGGCGGTTGCACGCGCGGAAGCAAGCGGCACGAGGATCGACCGACATCCCGCCGAGAAGAACGCGACCGACCTCGA
>JAERMP010000018.1 GCA_016844515.1 Thermoleophilia bacterium
TGTCGCGGAGATTCGGCGGGTGCTTAGGCCCGGCGGAGTGATCGTCGGATCGGTTCCGAACGCCTACCGGCTGCAGGGCCGTCTTCGCTTCGTGCTCGGTCGCGCGCCCGAGGACGACCCCACGCATCTCCACATGTTCTCGCCGGCCGACGTGCGCGGCCTTCTAGTCGAGTTCGAGGACGTTCGGCTGTCCTTCCTCGGCGGCCGGTACAGGCGGCTTCACGCGCGCCTGCTCGCGCGCGACCTCGTCTTCAGCGGCCGGCGCTAGCTCCCGAAGCCCGCACGCCGCGCGATGTCGGCCTCGTCGACCATGTGCCCGTCCCGTTCCACGTAGCCGTCCTTGCCTCCGACCACGAGGAGGACGAGATCGTCGGTCTCGCTCGCGTTCGACACGCGCCGCGGGGTGGTCGCCTCGACATGAAACAGGCCGCCGGGGCCGAGAATGCGTTCCTCGCCCTCGACCTCCACGCGCGCCGAACCCGAGTGGACGAAGTAAAGCTCGTCCTGGGTGTCGTGGTAGTGGTGGAAGCCGAGGTATCCGGGAGGCATGACGATGGCGTTCACGCCGAACGCGCTCACGCCCAGCTCCCGCCGCACCTTGCGGAAGCCGTAGCCATCCCCGAGTTCGTCGATGGAGCCGAAGTTGTGTGCCATCAGTCGTCTACTCCTTTTCGCCGAGCAGGTGGTCGGCGGTTCGCCGCAAGCCTTCCTCGAAGGGAACCTGTGGCTCATATCCCAGAACGCGCCGGGCTTCGTCGAGGTCTGCCCACGATGCCCGGACGTCGGCTTTGCGCGCGGGCTCGTAGATCTTCTCCACGGGACGGCCGAGCAGGTGGCCGATCGCATCCGCGAGCGCATTGACGGTGATCGAACCACCGGTTGCGACGTTGAGGATCTCCCCGTGGGCAGCGGCCGCGTCCGCGCCGAGCAGGTTCGCACTGACGACGTTGTCGACGTACGTGAAGTCGCGAGACTGCTCTCCGTCGCCGTAGATCGTCACCGGCTCACCGGCGGCGATAGCCCGAATGAACCGCGGTACCACCGCCGCGTACTGCGACGCCGGATCCTGCCGTGGGCCGAAGACGTTGAAGTACCGGAGTGACACGCTCTCTAGTGCGTACACCCGGCTGAAGCTGGTGCAGAAGCGCTCGGCTGCCAACTTGGCGACGGCATACGGCGAGATCGGATCCGGAGCCTGCGACTCGACCTTCGGCAGCTCACCCGCGTTGCCGTAGACGGAGGAAGACGACGCGTTCACGATCCGGCGCACGCCCTCGTCGCGCGCAGCGAGCAGGACGTTCAGCGTCCCCTCGACGTTGACGGCGGTCGTCGTCAGCGGATCCTGCACGGAGCGAGGCACGGAGGGGAGCGCGCCTTCGTGGAACACGACTTCGGCGCCGCGCACGGCCGCGTGAACGCGCTCGTACGAGCGCAGATCACCCTCGACGAGATCGACGTCGCGCTCGAGCCCGGCGAGGTTCGTCCGGCTTCCCGTCGAGAAGTTGTCGAGCACGCGCACGTCGTCCCCGCGGGCGAGGAGTGCGCGCACGATGTTCGAGCCGATGAACCCCGCCCCGCCCGTGACCAGCACCTTCATTGCGCCACCTCGGCGACGACGTGGAAGTTCGCGAAGAGCGTCCCGGGTCCTGGCTCACGCAGACGTGCCGAGCGACCGTCGATTGCACCCGCGACGGTGTTGATGGCGGCCACGAGAGGTCGAGCGGCGACGCCGAGCCCGACGCGACGGAACATGAGATCGAGGTACATCGAGAGCAGCATGCCGAGACAGGCGGTCGTGCCGGAGGCGGGCGTCACCCTAACCGACGCCCAGGCGCCGTTGTCCCGGAAGAGCTTTTCGAGCCCTGCGTGCGTCCAGCGCCAGTAGTCGGTGGGCGACGGGTGGTAGGCCATGACGCCGTGGGTCGACGCCAGCACGCGGCCGCCGGGAGCCGTCACGCGGTGGAGCTCGGACACGGCCTTCGACGGGTCGTCGCAGTGCTCGAGCACCTGGTTGCAGAGAACGACGTCGAAGGTGCCGTCGTCGACGGGAAGCTCCTCGACGGACCCCTTCAGCTCCGCACGCGGGTTGTCGACCGGGTCGACTCCGACGTACGAGGCGGCATGGGGCGAGAAGAGTGGCTCGTACGGCTTGGCGCCGCAGCCGACGTCGAGGACTCGATAACGGCCGAGCGCTCCGTGCGCCGGTCGCCGCTCCGGCTGCCGCCAAGCCGAGCAGGAGGCACGTCGCCGCCTGTAACGGGATGCCGGCGACGATTCCGAGCGAGGCCCACTCCCCCGCGAGCGTCAAGAGAGCACACAGCACCGTCAGCCCGGCGCCTGCGGCCCACGGGTTGGGCGCGTGGGTCGCCGTCCGCCAGGCGAGGACGAGCCCGGCCGCGCCGACAGCGAGCAGCAACAGGAGTCCGATCACACCGGCGTCGGCGAGCATCTGGATGTAGAGGTTCTGGACGCCCCACTCGCGACCTTCCGCCGGGAACGCGAGATCGACGACGTCCGGAAAGCGCTCGCGCGCGTCGGGGATGTACGGCTCGAAGACCTCCGGGCGGGAGGAGCGCTGCCAGCCGACGCCGACGATCGGGTTGTCCTGCCAGATCCGCAACCCGATGTAGGCGAGCACGGTCCGCTGCGAGTACGTCTCGACGCCGACGGGAGGCTCGTCCCCCCGGACCCCAACGAAGCGCAGGAAGTCCTCGAGCGCGTCGCCGCGTACTGCGGTCACACCGCCGGCGACTACCGCCACGACCGCAACCAGAGCGAGAGCTCGGCGCCCAGATGGTGCGAAGCGCCGGCGTGAAGCGATCCAGAGGGCCACAGCTCCGAGCGCGAGCCCTCCGGCAGCTGCGACCGAGCCCGCGACCACGAGACCGAGCACTCCGCCTGCGAGCGCGACCGAGAAGAGCGCGCCTGCTGGGATCCGCTTTCTCCCTGCGACGATCCCTGCGGCCGCGAGTGCCACGGAGATGGCCGCCAGCGCCGCGAGATCGTGATGGCCGAGAAACGAGGGCTGACGCCAACCGGCGTTCCAGGCGCCGAAGATGTCGGCCCCGAAGAACTGGAGGAGCGCGACGCTCACCGCGACGGCGGCCCACAGTACGAGGCCTCCAAGGACGATCGTCAGATCCTGCACGCGGCGCACGAGGAGCGGTACCGCAAGCGCAAGGAGGGCGTACTCGCCGAGCTTGAGGAAGCTCACGAGATGGTCGTCGAACAACGCGTCGTCGAGCGACGCCGGCCTGAACGTCGCGAAAGCGAGCCACGCCAGCAGTGCGATCGCGGGAACCCAGAGGAGCCGGGCCGGTCGAAGGCAAGGCGGGCGAGGCCGAACCGCGCAGCGGCGACGACAGCGGCGACCACGACGACGAGTACCGCTGCGTCGGAGAGCCGCACGTCGATGGAGGTGGAGCCGAGGTCGACGCTGAGCTCGGGTTGGTAGCGCTCGTGAAAGAACAGGAGTGGAAACGAGGCTGTGAGAACCAGCACCCCGAAGGCTTGGCGGTCGAAGAGGTGGCGGAGACGAGACGGCATCGGCGTGCTCTCGAGCGGCGGTGTCGCCACCGCGCCACTATAGGCGCGGCATTTCCGGGCCGTGTCCCGAAAGGCCACGTCAGGGGTCTGACCCCGGGTCAGACCCCTGGCCCCCTGGGGGTCAGGCCCCCGAGCTGGATCAGACCCGGAGTCAGACCCCGAACTGGGGTCCGGGTCCAACTCCGAGAGCCATGTCCAGGGGTCAGACCCGGGGTCAGACCCCGAACTGGATCTACCCCAACTCCTAGACTGACTCTCCGATGGCTGCTCGCCTGCTTCGGCGCCGGTCCGCGACGGCCGCGTGGATCTACGCCGCGGTCGCGTGCGGGATCCTCGGGACAGTCGTCGCGGCTCGCAAGCTCGGACTCGAGGAGTTCGGCGTCTTCGCGACCGCGCTCGCCGCCGTCGGCTTCTTCCAGATCCTCCTCGACCTCACCGTCGAGGAGTCGCTCACGAAGTACGGCTTCCGGTACGTCGCGGCTGAGGATTGGGGACGCCTACGGCGGCTCTTCCGGCAGATGCTCCTGCTCAAGATCCTCGGTGGGACGCTCGCAACCGTGATCCTCGTGGGCATCGCACCGTTCGCCGACGAGATCTTCGGCGCGGCTGGCGTCGAGCAGGCACTGCTCGCTGCCGCACTCCTCCCGCTCGTCCAGTCCACCGAGAACGTTGGCGCGACTGCGCTTTTGCTCCATAGTCGATACGACCTGCGGGGCGTCTACCAGGCCGGCTCTGCTGCACTCCGCCTGATCGCGATCGTGATCGCGGCGCCGCACGGGGTCACCGAGACGCTCATCGCGATTGTCGTCGCGCAGGCGATCGCCACCGTCGTCATCTCGGTAGTAGGGGTTGTTGCGCTCGGCCGGTTCCCGTCCGCGCCGGCTCGAGAGCTCGGCGAGGACGTCCCGGGGATCCGCTCGTTCGTCGTTCAGTCCAGTCTCGCGACGGGCGTCATCTCGGCCCGGACGACCCTCGTCCCACTCGTCCTCGGCATCGTTGCTGGGCCGACGCAGGTCGGCCTCTTCCGGATCGCGCAGACTCCGCAGACCGGGTTTGCCGCAGCGAGCTCGCCGGCCCGGCTGATGCTGCTAACGGAGCAGACGCGCGACTGGGAGAGGGGCGAGCGGACGCGCGTGCTCGCCGGAGTGCGGAGCTATTCGAAGTGGGCAGGCGCGGTGATGGTCGTCTCCGTGCCGATCTTCTTCTTCGCCATGCCGTGGCTCGTCGAGGTCGTGTTCGGGAAGGCGTACAGCGGCGCAGTGGATGCCGCCCGAATCGTGCTCCTGGCTGCCGCAATCCACTTCGCGATCGGGTGGACGAAGTCGCTACCCGTCACGATCGGCCGCCCGCGCTTGCGGATCGTTACGCATGGGCTCGAGACGCTCGTCGCGATTCCGCTCGTGGCCGTTCTCGGTGCGGAGTGGGGAGCGACCGGCGCCGCGGTCGCCGTGCTCGCGTCGTCCGTCGTGTTCGCGGCAGCCTGGCTCGTCGTCCTCAACCGCTTGCGCGCCGAGGTCGCCGCTGCAGAGCGCTCGGGCGGAGCCGCTTTTCAGTCGTGAAGGTTGTGATCGTCTCCGGAATCTGGCCGCCCGACCCGGGTGGCCCGGCGAGCCACGCGCCGGCGCTCGCGGAGTTCCTTCACCAGCGAGGTCACGCAGTCGAGGTGGTGACGACTGCGGACGAAGCGCCAGCGGCTCCCGCGTATCCAGTGCGCTGGGTCTCGCGTCGATCGGCGCTCCGGCACGTCCGGTGCGCGTTCCTCGTTCGCCGCCGTGCTCGGGGAGCCGATGTCGTCTACGCCACGAGCATGATCCGGCGGGCGGCGATCGGGGCTCTGCTCGCACGGACGCCGCTCGTCGTGAAGCTCGTCTCCGACGAGGTCTTCGAACGCGCGACGAGAAGCGGGCGGTACGAGGGCACGCTCGATGAGTTCCAGCACGTCGGCGGGGCGCGCACGGGGTTCCTCCGAGCCACGCGCAACGCCGCTCTACGCCGGGCTCTGCACGTGTTCTGCCCGAGCGCGTATCTGCGAGACATCGCGCTCGCTTGGGGCCTCGATCCGAAGCGTGTCTCGGTGCTGCCCAACCCCGCTCCACCGATACCGCCGCTACCGGCGCGCGATGAGCTGCGACGAGAGCTTCGACTCGACGGTCGCGTGCTCGCTTTCGCCGGAAGACTCGGGCCACAGAAGGCGCTCGGGATAGCGCTCGAGGCGGTTGCCGCAGTGCCGCGGGTCACCCTGATCGTTGCGGGAGACGGCCCCGACCGCGCGGCACTCGAGGCTCGGACGACCGAGCTGGGGCTCGAGGGTCGGTCGCGCTTCCTAGGGAGCGTGTCGCGGGAGCAGGTCCTGAGGCTGTTCGGTGCGGCCGATGCGTCCGTTCTCTCGTCTGCGTGGGAGAACTTCCCGCACACCGTTGTCGAGGCGCTCGCAGTCGGGTGCCCCGTGATCGCGACCGCGGTTGGTGGGGTTCCGGAGGTGGTTCGCGACGGTGAGAACGGCCTCCTCGTCCCGCCGAACGATGTCGCTGCGCTCGCGGCAGCGATCCGGAGGTTCTTCGAAGACGATGAGCTCCGACGACGGCTGGGAGAGAACGCACCGGCGTCCGTGGCCAGTTACACCGAGGATGCGGTGTTCACCCGCATCGAAGAGGAGCTGGGGCGGGCGGCGGGACGATGAAGCGGAAGGTCCTCATGGTCGGCCGGATGCGGTACTCGCTTCCGCTGTCGACGTCGCTCGAGCAAAAGTTCGACGCCCTGTCGCAGGAGCTCGATGTCCGTGTGCTCGCAAGCGACGCGGGTGGGAGCGGGCACGACGCGCGCTTCCGGCTCGTCCGAAGGGCGTGGCCGCGCGTGTTGGACGGCCTGAGCTTCTACGCTCTCCTGCCGTTTCGCGTTGCGCGAGAGATCCGTGAGTTCAGGCCGGACGCTGTTCTCGCACAAGGCGCCCAGGAGGCTGCACTCGTGAACCTCGGTCGAAGGCTGGCGCGAGTTCCGACATGCGTGATCGCCGACATACACGGTGATCCCGCCGCGCCGACGCGTCTCTATGGTTCGCCCCTGCGAAAGGCGCTTGCGCCGTTCGCGGACTGGCTCGCGAAGCGCGGGCTTCGTGGTGCAGACGGCGTTCGCACGATTTCGGCGTACACCTCGAGCGTCGTACGTAAGGCGGGAGTCGAGCCGACCGCGACGTTTGCGGCGTTCATGGACCTCGAACCGTTCCTCGAGACGGACGCACAGCCACTGCCCGAGCGACCGGTCGCCCTCTTCGTCGGAGTGCTCGAGCGCTACAAGGCCGTCGACGTCCTCGCCGGGGCCTGGAGGCTCGCAGCGCCGCGGGTGCCCGATGCGGTTCTCCATCTCGTCGGGCGGGGGACGCTGAACGACGAGTCTGAGCGTCTCGTCGCCGAGCTGCCCGGGCAGACGCGGTGGACCGAGTCGCTTCCTACCCGGGGCATTGCGCGCGCGCTGGACGAGTCCACCGTCCTCGTGCTCCCTTCGCGCTCGGAGGGGCTCGGCCGCGTCGTGGTCGAGGCTTTCTGTCGAGGCCGCGGCGTCGTCGCGAGCCGCGTCGGCGGCATACCGGACATCGTCGAGGACGGGGAAACGGGCCTCCTGGTGCGACCCGCTGACGCGGGGGCGCTCGCAGATGCCCTCGTACTGGCGCTCACGGATCGCGCGCTTGCGGAACGTTTCGGCGCCGCGGCGCGTAGGTCGGTCGAACCATGGCTCGCAACACCCGAGCAGTACGCTCACCAGATCCGCGACCTCGTCGAGAAGGTCGTCACGTCCGGCACAATCGTGTAGTCGTGCTGCGTCTGAGTGTGCTCGTACTCGCTGCCGCGGTTGTTGCAGCTGCCATCGCGTCCTCCGCGTACGGGGCGCTGTTCTTCCTCTTCAAGCCCACATCCGCTCAGGCGGGCGAGTCCGTCACCGTCCGCCTTGGCGGGACTCCCGCGAACTTCACCCTCGCCATGCGAGCGAAACCGCTCCGGCGGCCGATCAGGATCTACCTCGTGCCGAACGGCGTCGCCGGAGAGGTCCGCTCGCCCCTCGACCCGCGGCTCCACTTCGTCGGCTTGCTGGTGCCTGACCGAGACGGCCGTGGGCTCCTCATGTTCAGGGCTCCGCCGCTCGATACGGCGGCCTACGCAGTCGCCGCGTGGTGCCCGCAGTGTGCTCGGAACAGCTTCGGCGAGACGTTCTTCGTCCTCGACGTGACGCAGTTCACGTTGTCCCGTTTTCCGGCCATGCTACTGAGGCTGACGATGCCCTCGTCGGCTGAGACATGTCCCGTCTCGGGCGAGGGCCGCTTTGGCAACGGGCTGCTTTCGACGACGCTTCCAGCGAACGGCGTCCTCGGGGCGCGGAGTGACCCCGACGGCTCGCTCTTCGAGAAGATCTATTGGGTCCCCCGCGGCTTCAGCGGAGGGAGCAGGGAGCTGACCGTGCGCGGCGAGAGACTGGATGCTCCGTCGCCACCGATGCGCGTCCTCGGGGTGCACTGGGGATATGCCTCGACCGGACAGGGGAGCTGGGCGAGCGCCGTCGAGTTCCCAAGCGAAGGCTGCTGGCGGATCAGCGGGAGAGTGCGGGACGTCAGCCTGTCGTACGTCGTGAAGGTGGTCGCGAGCTCTTAGGTTCGCGCCGCGGCGCTTACGCCTCGCGCGGCCGGTACGACTTCACGGCGCGGCGGTACTCCTCCGGTACTGGGATGCCGAACCGGCGGCTCAGCGCCCAGACGTCGTCGTACGAGCCGCGATGAGGCTTGTAACCCGAGTGGCAAAGGATCTGCACCTCGGGTGTCAGACACCGCACGTATCTGTCCAACACACGGCCCGTTCCCGTGAAGCCGGCGGCTGGGTAGATCCATTCGTCCCCGCTGTCCATGAGGTAGACCCCGTCTCCCGAAGCGGAGAGCACGACCGGGTGGACGTCGACCTGGCGACCTTCGGAGTCGGTCAGCTCGAAGCTCTTCGGCGCACCTCCTCCGGTGGGGACGTAACCCATCCTTCCCAGGAGCTCCTGCAGCTCTGTCACTTGAGGGAGCTGGACGACAAGGTCGAGATCGTCGTGCGGGCGAGTCTGCGTCTCCAACGCCGCGTCCACGGCCCATCCACCATCGAGCCAGACAGCGATCCCGGTGGCTTCTATCGAGTCCACGACGCCGACCACGTCTTCCGCGCTCATCTCGAGGCGTGGACTGCGCCCAGGTCCGGACAGCCTCTGCATGAAGCGATCGTTACAGAGCCGCGCACCTACACTCACGCCGATGCGGGCGGATCGGGCCAAGCAGCTCCTGAAGAACGGCGTGTACCGCGCGATCGGCGAGGCGGTGAGCGGCGCGGGCGCGCTCGACGGCCAGGCCGATCGAACGCTGCGCGTGCTCATGTATCACAAGGTCAACGACCAGTGGCCGAATCCGACCACCGTTCCCATCGCCGTTTTCGAGGAGCAGATGGCGTTGCTCGGAACCCTCGGCTACGAACCGGTTCCGCTCGAGGCGGTGCGAGATCACTACCTCGACGGCACGCCTCTTCCACCGCGCGCCGTGCTCATCACGTTCGACGACGGGTATCGGGACAACCTCGAGAACGCCCTGCCGGTCCTGAAGCGGCACGGCTATCCGGCGGTCGTCTTCGTCCCGATCGGGTTTCTCGACGGCGATCGGCCGCTGCCTCACGAGGAGGCGCTCCGGCGGCTCGGAGTCCGCAACGAGACGGTTGGATGGGATGAGCTTGCGGAACTCGAGGCAGGAGGCGTGCGAGTCGAGTCGCACGGGATTGGGCATCGACCGGTTTCGGAGCTCGAGCAAGCCGAGGCCACGCGCGAGATCGCGCTTTCCAAGCTTCGGCTCGAGGAGCGGCTCGGCCGCGAGGTCGAGGCGTTCGCCTTCGTCAAGGGCTCGCTCGCGGACTACCGACCGGAGCATGCGAGCCTCGTGCAGCAGGCTGGCTACAAGCTCGCCTTTACGTCGGTCTCCGGTGCGAATGGCCCCGACAGCGATCGGTTTCGACTTCGGCGCTACAACATCGAGCCATATCCGGCCCGAACGTTCGAGCTCGTTCTCTCGGGCGCGTGCGACCTCATCTCCGTGAAGGACACGGTGCCGGGCACATATGCGCGCCGCGCATTCAACTCCGTCCTCGGCACCGCGACGCGATGAGCTTCGAGACGGTTCGGTACTCGGCGGACCAGCGTGCCGCGCTCGTCTCGCTCCTTGCACGCGTCGGAACGACGCAGCTCTCGGACGAGGAGTTCGCCTGGTGGTTCGAGCGAAACCCGGCCGGAGAGGGAATCGTCTCCCTTGCGGTGGACGAAGGCGAGGTGGTTGGCGTCGCAGCGATGAGCTTCTTCCGCACTGTGCTGAACGGGGTCGAGACGCGCCTAGCGATCCCGGTCAACGTCGCGACCGATCCGCGATACCGCGGACAAGGTGTCTTCTCGACGCTCGAGAGGGAGAACGAGGCCGCTGCGGCCGCGTCTGGCTCTCCGCTCACCGTGACCTTTCCGAACGGAGCGTCGTATCCGATCTTCATGAGTCGGCTCGGCTGGATCGACTTGCCGCGACTCCGCCTGTGGGCGCGGCCGTTGAAGGTCGGCGCGGTGGTTCGGTACGTTCTGGGCAGGTCGGGACAGGAAGGGGGCATGAGGACACCCGATCCCGTCCAGCGGACGATTCGAGGCCTCGAGGTTCGGCTCGTCGACCGCTTCGGCCCCGAGATGGACGAGCTCGGCCGGCGCGCTGCGACGGGTTACGGGAGCCACTTCGTCCGTAACGCCGAGTACTTCAACTGGCGCTACCTCGACTCGCCCCGCGACTATCGCTGCTTCGGTGCGTACCGCAGTAGTGAGCTCGTGGGCGTGGCGGTCGTCGGGCACACGTTCAAGCACGGCGTGTCTGCCGGATTCCTCGCCGACCTCGTCGCTGCACCGGACGGCCGTGAGGAGACGCGAGCGCTGCTCTCGCGGGCTGTCGCCGAGGTGCGAGGGGGTGCGGACGCGCTCGTGCTCCTTCCACCGCCCTCTCGTGCGCAACGCCGTGCGCTCGTCGGAGCAGGCTTCGCGCCCACGAACAAGAAGCTTCGCTTCATCGGCAAGCCGCTCCACGACGGCGTGCAGATGGACGCGCGCGCAGACGCGTGGCACTTCACGCTCGGCGACTTCGACTTCTTCTAGAGATGACCAAGGTCGTCTTCATCACGCAGCAGGTCGATCCGGAGCACCCGGCGCTCGCCGCGACCGTTCCCAAGCTCCGTGCTCTTGCGCAGCTCGTCGACGAGGTCGTGGTGCTCGCGGACGGCGCCGTCGAGGACGTTCTGCCCGCGAATTGCCGCGTTCGCACGTTCCGGGCGAGCCGCAAGGCAGGTCGCGGCATCCGATTCGAGGCAGCACTCGCGCGAGAGCTCCGAGGCCTCCGGGGCGGCGCGGTCGTCGCGCACATGTGCCCCGTCTATGCCGCTCTTGCCGCGCCCCTCGTACGGCCGCTGCGCGTCCCGCTCGTCCTTTGGTTCACGCATTGGCGGGAGAGCCGACTCCTGCGTGCCGCCGAGCGTGTCTCGACGGCGGTGGCGACGGTGGACGTTCGTTCCTTCCCACTCGAATCGCGAAAGGTGCACGCGATCGGGCACGGCATCTACCTCTCAGAGTTCGCGTGCGCTCCTGGCCGCGACGGCGAGGGCCTCCGGCTCCTTGCGCTCGGGCGCTACTCCCCGGCCAAGGGCCTCGACGTCGTGTTGCGTGCCGTGGCCGAGGCAGGCATTGAGGTCGCGCTCGACGTGTACGGACCATCGCTCTCCGAGGAGGAGCGCGCCCACCGAGTGGAGCTCGAGCGGCTGGCCGGCGAGCTCGGGCTCGAGGAGCGCGTGGTGCTCGGCGACGCGGTGCCGAGAGCCGAGATTCCGGGTCTCTTCGCCACGCACGACGCTCTCGTGAACAACATGCGCGCCGGAGCGCCCGACAAGGTCGTCTATGAGGCTGCGGCGGGATGCCTTCCAGTGCTCGCGTCGAATCCCGTGTTCGACTCGCTGCTCGACGGCAAGCAGCGCTTCCAGCGCGAAGATCCCGTGGCGCTGGCCGGGCGGATCTCCACGCTGGCCGGCATGAGCCGAAGCGACCGAGTTGGGATCGGCCACCGTCTCCGCGAGCGGGTCGAGGCGGGCCACTCGGTGCAGTCGTGGGCGCGTGGCATCCTCGACGCAGCGGGTCTCGCATGACCGACGGCGTCGTCCTCCATACCCAGAAAGTCGCGGGCATCTCCGGCTCGGAGGCTCATCTCCTGCAGCTCTTGCCCGACCTTCGCGCCCGGGGGTGGGACGTCCGCTTCCTGATGCTGCACGAGGACGAGCCGGGGGCGTGGGAGTTCGCAGACGAGCTCCGCTCTCGCGGCGTGCCGCTCGACGGCGTCAGGCTGCGGGCCGATGTCGACCCGATCGCCTTCGCGGAAGTCGTCGCCTACCTCTCACGCACGAGGCCGCGGATCCTGCACACGCATCTCGTCCACGCTGACGTGTACGGCCAGCTCGCCGGATCCCTCACCCGCGTGCCGTTCCGGCTCTCGACGAAGCACGGGTTCAACGAGTTTCGCGAGGGCCGGTGGTTCGGGTTCGCGGATCGCTCCGTCGGCTCGCTGGCGCACGTCCACATCGCGATCTCCCAGGGCCTCGCCCAGTATCTCGCGGAGACGGAGGGGTTCGACGAGGGAGACTTCGAGATCGTCCACTACGGCATCGCAGCTGACGGTGCGGCTGCGCCCTACGCGAGCGACGAGCCCCGCCTGCTGTGCATCGGCCGGCTCATCCCGATCAAGGGTCATCTCGTACTGCTAAGAGCCCTGGCGCAAGCGCGTACCCTCGTTCCGGGTGTGACGCTCGGCATCGCCGGCCGAGGCTCGCTCGAGCCAGCGCTCAAGTCGTATGCACGGGAGCTCGGGCTTGGTGATGCCGTCCGCTTCCTTGGTTTCGTCTCGCCGGTGCAGAAGGCGATCGAGGACTCGGCGATCGTGGTCGTTCCCTCGCTTGGCGAAGGCTTTGGCATGGTCGCGCTCGAGGCGATGGAGCGGGCGCGCCCCGTGATCGCGAGCGCCGTCGGGGGACTGCCGGAGATCGTCGCCGACGGCGAAACCGGCCTCGTGGTGCCGTCGGCCGACGCGAGTGCGCTCTCCGAGGCGATCGTGGCGCTCGCCGGCGATCTTTCCCGCGCATCGGCAATGGGGAGCTTGGGGCGCGAGCGAGCGCTCGCCGAGTTCACCCCCGAGAGGTGTGCAGAGCGGATCGAGGAGCTCTACGTCGCGGCGCTCGAGCCGGCTGTCGCGTAGTCGCGTCTCCTCCGGACTCGCTGCCAGATCTCGGCGAGCGCGAACGCTGCGAGGAGCGCGAGCAGGAAGTCCCATGGGGCTCGATAGCGAGCTGTGCCAGCGAAGACCATGGCTGCGAGCGTGTTGTAGGAGAGCAACAACAACGCCAGCGCGACGAAGTACCGGGGTGCGAACAAGAGGCCCACGATCGCCAGGGCGTAGAGGCCAACCATGAATGCCGGCTCGACCGTGCGCCGCGCTTGGCGTGCAGCACCGCTGCCGCTCGAGTCGGACTCCGAGGGAACGGGGTTCCAGAGCATCCGCGCCGCCTGTGCCGCAAGCAGCACCTTCTCGCCGGGGTGCTCGCGCCAGAACTCGACAACCTCCTCGCGGTAGAGGCGCATCTGGGCGCACTCGTCGACCGACGTCGGCTGGCCCGCGAGCGTCAGGTCGGCGGCGAGCTCCGGCCACGGCGGCGCCCCGGGGAGCTCCGGAACGTCGTCGATCCAGCCTCCACGGTCGAGAACACCGCGCGTGTTCGGGTTGTTCGCCTTCCACAGCGCACGCGCGTCGGTCGTGATCGCGTAGCAACCGACCTCCACTTTGTTCCGCGCCACCCACGGAGCGACGACTAGCGCCGCTCCCGCGACGACGAGCGCGCCGGCCGCCAGCGCGCGAGCTCCTGGGCGGACTCGCCAGGCGACATAGACGGCAACGGCAACGGGCAACAGCACGAGCCGAGCGTTTCCGAGGATTGCCAGACCTGCGATGCATCCGGTCGCAGCGGCCATCGGCAGCGAGCGATCCTCGTACGCGAGGAGCGCGAACAGGACGAGCAGCGCCAGCACGAGCCCGTCGAGAACCTCCCGGTTCGCGTGGACGTCGTGCCAGACGACATAGGGGTGCAAGGTGGCGAGCAGCGCGGCGACGAGGCCAACTCCCGGCGAGCGGAGCAGCGAACCGATCTCGAGCACGAGCAGCGCCGTCGCGACGGCGACGACGATCTGCGCGAGCCCGACAGCGAGCCACGATCGATCGAAAGGCAGGTAGAGCCCGGCGAGGAACCAGCCGTAGAGGGGCTGCGTATACGCGGAAGCGACGCCCGGGAGAAACCCGAACGTCCCGTGCTCGACGAGCGTGACGGCGAACCGGTCGCTCTTGTCGACGAACTCCTCCAGGATCGTTTCCCGCTCGCGGGCGAGAACGACGAGCCGTGGAATCGCGGTGACGAGAACGACGATGAGTGCTGCAGTCGAGCGTCGCATCTAGTGCTCCGGGAATACTTCGACGACGATGGACGCCACGTTGCAGGAACGGTACGCGGTCGTCTCCTGCCACGTGGAGCGACCGCTCGACGACACGGTGTGGGCGCGGCTCTCGGCACTTCAGGAGAAGCGCCCGGGCGGCTTCGCCATCGCCGCGCTCATGCGGCCTGCCGACCCCACCGCCGGCGAGGACGAGTCGATCTGGCTCGAGCGCGCCCGCGAAGCGGCGGCCCGCGGCCCACTCGGCCATCACACGCACTGGACGGCCCCTGACCACGCCCGGCCCGCGAACGGCGATGCTGCGGTGCGCGTGCGTGCCGAGGGGGCACGCATGGGAGAGCTCGGCCTAGCCCCGACCCTCTTCTGCGGCGGCGGCTGGTACACCGACGCGGATGTCGCCGCGGCGTGTGTCGAGCTCGGGTACGTGGACTGCACGCCGCGTGCGGTGCGTCCGCCGTACCTCGCGCAAGGAGAGCGCTGGGCGTCGCTCCCCTCGCCTGCCCGCGTGCAGCTTCCGTCGGGCCAGCTCCTCCGCGCGATCCCGACGACGCATTCGCTCGGAGACGTCGGGCGAGCATTTCTCCGGCGCCAGCCGCTCCCCGGCGTTGTGCACGTCTACTTCCACGACACGGACCTCCTCGACCGACGACGGCGAACGATGATCCAGTTGCTTCTCCCGCTGCTCGCGCGGCGCGCGAGGGCGACTGATCTCGACGCGCTGGCGGGCGAAATACTCGAAGACGCGCCTGTCATGCCGTGGGACGACGTGGCTCGGCTCTAAGCTTCAGGAGTGTCCAAGGCCGCTCCGCCGGCGGAGACATCTCGCCCTACCCCGATGCAGTCAGCCACAGGCCGGGACGTTCGCGCGTCCCGCCTCTACGTGCTCTCGCGCGGGCCCATTCTGACGCTCGTTCGTCGGGCTCTCTCCGTGACCGCGCTCGTCATCCTCGACGTCGTCGGGCTCGCCCTCGGGATCTACCTCGCTCTCGTCATACGGCAGCTGGTCGCGGGAGAGGGAGACATTCTCTGGGGCCTACTGTGGCGGGAGGGGCCGGCCGAGTGGCTGAAGTTCGCGGCTCCGATCACCGTCCTCGTCTTCGCGCAGGCAGGTCTCTACCGCCAACGCGAGCGCCGGCCAGGCGCCGGGCGGATCCTTGCCTGCCTCATCGCCGTGGCGCTGATCGTGCTCGCGTTCGGAATCGGCACGAACTACGACTTCACGACCTCGGGCCTCATCCCCACCTCGGTCGTTGTCTCGGCGGTGACGATCGGCCTGCTCCGCGCGGCTTATGAATCCGCTTCGCTCGAGCTCATGCGCGCGGCGGGAATCCGTAGGCGTGTCGTGCTGGTCGGTGAGGGCGAGAGCCTCGTTCGGTTGCGCCAGTCACTCGCTGCCGCTCGCGGTGGCCTGACCTACGAGTTCGTCGGTGCCGTGGCTCCCGAGGCGGTGCCCGGGATTCGCCTCCTCGGCTCGCGCGCCGAGCTGCCGCTCGTCCTCGAGCAGGTCCGACCCGACGAGGTGATCCTCGCCGAGGCATCGCTCGAAGAGCGTGCCGTGCTCGAAGTCGTCGAGCAGGCCCACAGCCAGGGAATCAAGGTTCGGCTCGCTCCCGATACGACCGAGCTCCTCGTCCAGCGTGGCGAGTACGTCCCGGGGCACGGGGCTCCGCTCTTCGAGCTTCGCCCACCGGTTCTCACCGGCTGGGACTGGGCGGTCAAGAGGACGTTCGACTTCGTCGTCAGTGCGCTCGTGCTGATCGTGGGACTGCCCCTCTGGGCGCTGATCGCCCTCGCCGTCAAGCTCGATTCGCGCGGCTCGGTCTTTTTCGTCGATCGGCGCATCGGCGTCGGCGAGCGCGAGTTCGGGATGCTCAAGTTCCGAACGATGGTGACCGAGGCGGCGTCGCTGCAGTCGGAGCTCGAAGCGGCGAACGAGGCCGAGGGTGCGCTCTTCAAGATCCGCGACGACCCGCGCGTGACGCGCGTCGGGAGGTTCCTACGCCGCTTCTCCTTCGACGAGATCCCACAGATCGTGAACGTCTTCAAGGGGGAGATGAGTCTCGTCGGGCCGCGGCCGCTGCCGCTCCGCGACTACCGGCTACTCGAGGACTGGCACCGCGCTCGCTATGCCGTTCTCCCTGGCATGACCGGGCTCTGGCAGATCTCCGGCCGCTCCGGGTTGACCTTCGACGACCTCGTCCGGCTCGACTTCACGTACCTCGAGAACTGGTCGATCTGGCTCGACATCACGATCATCGCGCGCACGATCCCCGCGGTGATCACCCGGCGAGGCGCGTACTGATGAGGGCGAGGCATGCCTCGCCCCTACGGGGCTCATGAAGACGCCGAAGATCCTTGCAGTGGCCTCTGCCGTCGACCTCGACTTCCGCTACGGCTGCACGCCGGCCTGGTGGCAGCTCTGGAAAGGGATGTACGAGGCGGGTGTCGATCTCGTGGTGACGCCGTATCGCGGGCGTCCGGTGGAATCCCCCTGGTGGCGCGTTGCGCCGAATCCGACCTACCGGGAGGGCGAGTCCTACCAGGCAGTGCGCGACGCGCTTGCGCGGGTCAAGGGCGACCGCTACCTGCGACGGGACGAGTCCCATCCCGAGGACTCCGGGCTCGATCGGTTCACGCGCGAGACGATCCGGCGCTGGGTGACGCCGCGTTGGAAGCGCCATCTCGAGCGGCTCGTAGAGAGCGAGAAGCCCGACGCGATCGTCGTGTTCACCGTTCCGATGGCGCACTTGCGAGGTATCCCCGATGCGCTCCGTGCGCGGTTCGGGATCCCCATCGTCTTCTACGACGGCGACGTCCCCATGAGCCTTCCCGAGTTCGGAGGTATGGACACCGGCTTCAACCCCTACCACGGTGCGGATCCGTGGGAGTACGACCTCGTCCTATCGAACTCCGAAGGCGGCATCCCGCGTCTCTTGGAGTTGGGCGCCCGTCGCGCCGACGCGCTCTACTGGGGCGCCGATCCCGAGTTCTTCTCGCCGCAGCCGGTCGACAAGGACGTCGACGTCTTCTTCTACGGCTACGGGGACAAGTTCCGCCGCGACTGGATGAAGACGATGGTGGGCGAGCCGTCGAGGCTCGCCCCCGAGCTCGACTTCGCGCTCGGCGGGCTCGACTTCCAGGGAGATACGGGTGCGGCGCGAACCCTCGGCGACGTCCCCTTCAATGTCTTCGCGCGCGCGATCTCGGCGGCTCGCGTCAACCTCAACATCACGCGCCGTCCGCACGCCACGGTTTCCGGATCGTCGACGGCGCGACCCTTCGAGCTCGCCTCGTCGGGTGCCGCAATCGTCTCGAATCCACACGAGGGGATCGAGCGGTGGTTCGAGCCGGGCCGCGAGCTCGTAGTCGTCGAGAGCGCCGAGGACGCCGTCTCTGCGTACCGTGAGCTCGTCGCCGATCCCGCGCAGGCCGAGGAGATGGGCCGCCGCGCGCGGGAGCGTGTTCTCGACGAGCACACCTATGCGCACCGCGCGCGGCGGTTGCTCGAGCTCGTCGGGCTCGAGGCCGGAGTGCACGCGTGACACAGCAGCGGCTCGTAGCGATCGTGCCAGCTTGGAACGAATCGGGAGCGATCGGTCTCGTCGTGGACGAGATCAAGGGGTTCGACGCCGCGATCGACGTGGTCGTGATCGACGATTGCTCGACCGATGACACCGCTCGAGTTGCAGAGTCGCATGGCGCGACCGTGCTCCGCCTACCGTTCAATGTCGGCATCGGGGGCGCTGTTCAAACCGGATTTCGGTATGCGCTCGAACAGGGGTACGAGTTCGCCGTTCGGCTCGACGGAGACGGTCAGCACGCTGCGTCTGAAATCCCGAAGATCCTCGAGCCCGTCGTCGCGGGCGATGCCGATCTCGTGATCGGGTCTCGCTTCGTCGATCCCGGCGGCGTATATCGCCCGCCGTTCGCGCGGCGAATCGGCATCGGTGTCTTCGCGCGTCTCGTCTCGATCCTCGGCGGCCAGCGGGTCACCGACACGACATCGGGCTTCGTCGCCCTCGATCGCGTCGGGATCGGGCTCTTCGCGTCCGACTTCCCGCACGACTACCCGGAGGTGGAGGCGACGCTCGTCGCGCTTCGGAGCGGCTTGCGCGTGACGCAGGTGCAGGTCGACATGCGCGAGCGGACGACGGGCTCGTCCTCGATCACGTTCGTCCGATCGCTCTACTACATCGTCAAGGTCATGCTCTCTCTCTTGGTCGCAAGCCTGCGGCGGTATCCGCGTCTCGAAGGCGCGCGGCAGTGACGCCCGTTCGAGTCTCGATCGTCGGCGCGATCGCGTCGATTCTCTTGATCCTCGTCGTGCTCGAGCTCGTGCGCGGACGCCGACTCAAGGAGCGCTACGCGCTGCTCTGGCTCGCGACGGGCGTGATCCTGCTCGTGCTCTCGGTCTGGCGCGACGGCCTGAACACCATTGCCGGCTGGGCGGGCGTGACGAGCTATCCGCCCGCGGTTCTCTTCGCGGTCGCGACGCTCTTCATCCTGCTCGTCCTACTCCACTACTCGACTGTGATCTCGAAGCTCACGGACGAGAACGTCGATCTTGCGCAGCGGATCGCCCTGCTCGAGGAGCGGGTCAGCCGGCTGGGGACACCGGCGGACTGAACGCGAACACGTCGCCCGCCTCGGGGTCGTCGATCCAGTTCGTGCCGACGCCGATTCGGTACGTGGCGCGCGCTGGCGCGGATGTGTCGACGAACGTCATATCGCGCGTGGTGGCGATCGGTGTTCCCTTCACGTAGCAGTACCACGCGACCCCTCCTGAGAGGTAACAGGCCGTGTCCTCCCCTGGGCCGTCGTAGCGGTAGACGCGGTAGAAGACGTTTCCGTGCCAGTTCCCGTCGTCGGTCCAGGTGAGGCGTGTCGCGGTGCCTCCACGCTCGACCCGAAGCGAGACCGACTCGTCGACGGGCGCGAGGATGTCGCTGCCCTCCCCGCCTGGCTCGCCCTGGAAGACCGCGGGAGTGGGAGGCTCGGCTGGTGACGAAGCGGCGACCGCAACAGCTGGGAGCGCGACACAGACGATCGCGGCGACTGCGATCCAGCGGCGCGCGATCGCCGGAGTCTGGGGCGGCCGCATTCGATCGCCGAGGCGCCGCGCGAGTGTCGGGATCAGCAGCGGGATCGAGGCGAAGAGGAGGAGATAAGCTGGCCATGCGGGCATGAGCAGCCGCCAGAAGGTGTTCGCCTGGATGTCGGAGCCCACTGGGCAAGCCGGGCGCTCCAGAAGAACTCGCGTAGTTGATCCATCTGGGTCTTCCAGTGCTCGAAGTCGAGGTCGAAGTAGCGGTCGAGCTGGAGATCGGCGAGCGGTGGGCTCGATCCGGCGGCCACGCGCGCTTGCTCCAGTGCGAAGGCGGGAAGCTCGCCGAGGCCTCGGTACTTCCAGGCGAGCAGAACGAGCAGCGCCGGAACGGTCGCCGCAGCGCAAGCGAGGCCCTCCCGCCAGCGGCGTGCGACGAGGTAGGCGAGGCCGATCCCGCCGACAATCAGAAAGTTCGAAGGCTTCAGAGCCGCCGCGGCCCCGACGAGAACACCTGCGAACACGGCGTCGGTCAGATGGCCGGGCGAGAGCGAGCGCAAGACGTAGAGCGCCGCTGCCAGCACGAGCACCGTGGAGGGGAAGTCGGCCATTGCAGTCAGTCCGAGCGCTTGCGGGAGGAAATGCTCGGCCCAGCGCTCCTGGTACCGCTCCACGAAGAGCGGTATGGACGCGAACGGCGTGACGACCCAGAGAAATGCCGCCCAGTAGCCGAGCAGGCGCCCGCCGATTTGCGCTGCGATCCCGTAGACGCACCCGAGCGCGATCGGGCCGAGGATGAGCACCTGCAGGAGCACGAGTGGCGGCAGCGCCTGGACGAAGGTCGGCCCGGTGACCCACATGATCGGCATCAGCAGGTACGACCAGAGGTAGCCGAGCTCGGTAGGCGCCAGCTCGAACTGACCGAGGAGCCACCCTTGGGTCGCGAGCCAGATCTGGTCTCCGCCCTGGAAGTACACCCAACCGTTGTGGGTCACGGACAGTGCCAGCACGACGGTCCCCACGATCTGCGCTCCGACGAGGGTGCCGAGAACAGCGCGCGGCCGGTCGAGCAAGCTGTCGACGGTACGGCTCACGCCGCGCGCGGCAGTTGCAGTGGCGCTAGCGACCGACACCGGCGACGGCCGAGCGGTACCAGGCCACGGTGCTCTCGATCCCCTCACGCAGCGGCGTGCGCGCCTCGAACCCGAAGAGCTCACGAGCGCGTGTGGCGTCGACGCTCCGTCGCGGCTGTCCACCGGGCTTGTTCGTGTCCCAGACGATTCCGCCCGTGAACCCGGTCGCCTCGGCGACTAGCCCCGCGAGTTCGCGGATGGAGATCTCCTTCGCCGCTCCGAGGTTGACCGGATCCGGTCCGTCGTAGCGCTCGGCGGCGAGGACGAGACCCTCGGCGCAGTCGTCGACATAGAGGAACTCACGCGTCGGCGAGCCGTCGGCCCAGAGCACTACTTCGTCCTCGGCTTCGACCATCTTCCGGATCAGCGCGGGGATGACGTGCGACGTCTCGAGGTCGAAGTTGTCCCTCGGGCCGTAGAGATTCGTGGGGAGGAGAAAGATGCTGTTCAGCCCGTACTGGTCGCGATACGCTTGGGCGCCGACGAGCACTGCTTTCTTTGCGACCCCGTAGGGCGCGTTCGTCTCCTCCGGATAGCCGTTCCAGAGGTCGTCCTCGCTGAAGGGAATCGCGGCGAACTTCGGGTACGCGCAGACCGTCCCGACGATGACGAGCTTCGGCGTCTCGTGGAGGCGCGCCTGCTCGAGCACGTGTGCGCCCATCGCCAGGTTCGCGTACCAGATGCGGCCCGGGCTCGCCCGGTTGGCGCCGATGCCGCCGACCTCCGCAGCAAGGTGGAAGACGAGCTCTGCGCCCGCGTCGTCGAACATGCGGGCCGTGTCTCCCATCGCCGTGAGGTCGTAGTCCGCACTGCGCGCGACGACGACGTCGTGGCCGTCGGCTTCGAGCCGTTCAACGAGGTGCGAGCCGAGAAACCCGCCG
>JAERMP010000122.1 GCA_016844515.1 Thermoleophilia bacterium
CATGCGGGTGAAGTGCATCCAGAGGTGGTCCTTGGCGGCCTTCTGGAGATCGAGTGGAATCGGCGTAGTGGTGGTCATGTGGCTCATTGGGTTCTCTTCGCGCTTCGGTACTGCCACAGGACGTTACCGAGGGCGAGGGCGATCGCGACGAGGAAGATGGCGCTGGCGACGACGTTCACCTGCGGCGGGACGGAGACGCGAGCGGCACCCCAGACGAAGACGGGGAACGTCTGTGTGCCACCGGCATTGAGATACGTGATGACGAAGTCGTCGATCGAAAGGGCGAAACCAAGCAGCGCCGCGGCCAGCATGGCAGGCGCGATCAACGGCAGCGTCACTTTCCGGAACGTCGTGATCTCGTTCGCGCCGAGGTCCATCGCAGCCTCCTCGAGGTGGCGATCGAAGCCGATCAGCCGGGCCTTCACGGTGACTACGATGAAGCTCACGATGAACATGACGTGCGCGATGAAGATCGTCCAGAAGCCGAGCTGGAAGACCGCAGTCGTGTTGAGGAAGAGCGTGAGCAGCGAGGCGCCGAGGACGATCTCGGGCGTCGCCATTGGCAGGAAGACGAGCATGTTCGTCGACGAGCGGCCCAGGAACTGGTGGCGCACGATCGCGAGCGCGATCATGGTTCCCAGAGCCGTGGCGATGACCGTCGCCAGCAGCCCGACCTGGATCGAGGTGATCACGGCCTCGCGAATGCCGAGGACGGAGTCCCAGTTGATCCAGTTGTCCAGCGTAAACCCCTGCCAGATGTAGTTGAACCGCCCCTTCGGCGCATTGAACGAGAAGAGGATCACGACCGCGATCGGCAGCATCAGGTAGCCGACGGCAAGGAGCGCGTAGACGGTCAGCGCATGGCGCTTGACGAAGCGCCATGCGCGCGACGCGAGCCCGATGCGCGACCGAGGGGGTGCCACCGCGACCGTTGTCATCCCGTCAGCCTCTCGGGGCCCACGATCCGGGCATAGACGAGAAGCGCGACGAGGATCGCGCCCATCAGGATGAACGAGAGCGAGGCCGCGGCCGGGTAGTCGAGCGACTCGAGGAACTTCGCCTGGATGACGTTGCCGATCATCGTCTGTTTCGGCGTGCCAAGCAGGGCCGCGTTGATGAAGTCGCCCGCGGCAGGAATGAACGTCAGCAGAGTTCCCGCGACGATTCCGGGCGCCGACAGAGGAAGCGTCACGCGCAGGAACGCCTGCGTCGGGGATGAGTAGAGATCCTTCGCGGCCTCCAGAAGCCGCGGGTCGATCTGCTCGAGGGAGACGTACAACGGCAGCGCCATGAACGGGAAGAAGTTGTAGGTGATCCCTGCGACGACTGCGAACGTCGTGTAGAGGAGCCCTTCGTTCGCGCCGAGAAGGTGAATGTCCCGGAGGAACCCGACCACAGGTCCTTCGCTCGCGAGGATGTTGAACCAGGCCAGCGTCCTGACCAGGTAGGTGACGAAGAACGGCGCGATGATGAAGAGCAGGAAGAGATTCCTCCATGGCCCCGACCGAAACGCGATCCAGTACACGAGCGGGTACGCCAGCAAGAGGCAGGCGACCGTCGCGAGTCCCGCGTAGAGGAACGAGCGGAAGAACTGGTCTTGGTAGTCGGAAAACGCCTCGGAGAAGTTCGAGAACTCCCAGGTGAACTCGAAGTTCGGGAAGGTGCCCGACTGCAGCGACTGGTAGCCGAGAAACCCGAGCGGGATGAGGAAGAAGACGGCGAGCCAGGCCACACCCGGTGCAAGCAGGAGGTACGGGGTCAGCCGCGGGTGGCGATGGAAGAACGAACCCATGATCCCTCGCTCGGTACGAGGGCGAGGCAAGCCTCGCCCTACTGGCCCAGGACCCCCTGCCACGTCGTGATGTACTCGTCGTTGTTCAGCGCGGCCGAGTCGTACTGGTGCACTTTCGACAACGTCTCCGGCGTCGGGAAGAGCAGCGGATTGGCTGCAGCCTTCGGGTCGATCTTCTCCGCCTCGGCCTGGACGCCGTCCACCGACGAGATGTAGCCCGCGCCCACCGCGAGCTGAGCTGCGATCGCCGGGTCGTAGACGTAGTTCATGTACGTCGAGGCAGTTGGAACGCTTCCCCCGACAGGGATGAGCATGTTGTCGGTCCAGATCATGCCGCCCGACTCAGGGATGTCCCAACGCAGGTGCGGGTTGTCGGCGATGAGCTGAATGACGTCGCCCGACCACGCGACGGCGGCGGCAAGCTCGCCTCGGGCCAGCGGCTGCGCGTAGTCGTTGCCCGTGAATTTTTGGATCTGACCCGAGTCGACAGCACTCTTGATCGTGCCGATCGCGCTTTCGTAGGTCTCGGGGGTCACCGTGCTCGGGTCGTCGCCGTTCCCGAGCATCGTGAGACCGACCGAGTCGGCGAGCTCCATCAGCATCGTCGCCTTGTTCTTCAACTTCGGATCCGTGAAGAACTGCTCCATCGTCCGGATGGGCCCCGTGAGCTTCGAGTTCCAGGCGATGCCCGTGATACCCGAGAACCATGGCAGCGAGTAGTCGCGGTTGGGGTCGAACGACGGGCTCGCCTGTGCCGCGATGAGATTGGACATGTTGGGAATGAGGCTCTTGTCGAGCTTCTGCACCCAACCCTGGTCAACGAGAAGACCGGGAAAGCGCGAGTTGTCGGTGAAGACGAAGATGTCTCGGCCGATGCCCTGCCCTTGCGAGAGCGGCCCCTGAACCTTGGCGAAGTACTGGGCGTTGTCGTTGATGTCCTCGAAGTAGTTGACCGTGATTCCCTCTTGTTCTTTGAACTTCTCGAGCGTGGTCGGCTTGGCCGTGTCTATGTAGAGCTGCCAATTCGAGAAGTTGAGGACGTCCAACACCTCGCCACCGCCCGCGTCGCCGCCTCCGCCACCACCGCAAGCGGCGAGCAGCGAGGGGAAGGCGAGTAGCGTCCCACCGGCGGCTCCACGCCGCAGAAGCTCCTGTCGCGTCAACCGACCATTCATGCCGCAGCCTCCTCTTCCATCGGCTGGTCCCCGGCGACCACGAAGGTCGACTCGGGAGCCCAGCTCAAGATGACGTTGGTCCCCGGCGCCGGAACTCGGCCACCGGAGTCGATGTTCTGCGCGAACACCTGCACGGTGCCCGCGGCCGTGTGAACGACGACCTGCGTCGCAACGCCGATGTACGCCGTTTCGGAAATGGTCCCGGGGAGCTCATTCGATCCCCCTCCGGCTCCCAGGGTGATCTTCTCCGGCCGGACGCCCGCGGCGACGCGCCCGGAGTGCCCGTCGATCTGAGCGCGAACGACCTCGCCGCTGTCGAGACGTACCGCATTCGTGCCCTCGACCGCGCCCCGCAACAGGTTGGAGACACCGAGGAAGCCGGCGACGAACGCCGTCGTCGGTCGCTCGTAGAGTTGCTGCGGCGGGCCGAGCTGCTCGATCCGGCCCTGGTTCATGACGGCGATCGTGTCCGCCATCGTCATCGCCTCCTCCTGGTCGTGCGTGACGTGGACGAACGTGATCCCGATCTCATGCTGGATGCGCTTGAGCTCGAGCTGCATCTGCTTACGCAGCTTTAGGTCGAGCGCGCCCAGCGGCTCGTCGAGCAGGAGCACTCGGGGATGGTTGACGAGCGCGCGACCCAGCGCAACCCGCTGCTGCTGTCCTCCCGACAGCTGCTTCGGCTTCCGCTTGCCGAACCCAGAGAGGCCCACGAGCTCGAGCATCTCCGACACTCGGCCTTTCAGCTCCTCCTTGGGCACGCCCTTCCGCTCCAGCCCGAAGGCGACGTTGTCCTCGACCGACATGTGCGGGAAGAGCGCGTAGCTCTGGAAGACGGTGTTGACGTCGCGCTTGTACGGCGGCAGCCCGACGACGTCCTGGTCGCCGAGGAGGATGCGGCCCTCGTCGGGCTCCTCGAAGCCACCGATCATCCGGAGCGTCGTCGTCTTGCCGCAGCCTGACGGCCCGAGCAACGCGAAGAAGGATCCCCTCGGAACCTCGACCGAGATCCCGTCGACCGCGCTTGCGCCGTCGAAGCGCTTGACGACGCCTTCGAGCCGGACGTCGGGAGCTACGGCGTCGGCCGTCGTCATGCGAGCTTCACGCAGACGTGCTTGATGCGGGTGTACTCCTCCATCGAGTAGATGGACATGTCCTTCCCGTACCCGGACTCCTTGAAACCGCCGTGCGGCATCTCCGAGGCCAGCGGGAACAGGTGCTCGTTGACCCAGACTGTGCCGAAGTCGAGCTTGGCCGCGACCTTCATCGCGCGGCCGACGTTCTCCGAGAAGACCGAGGCAGCGAGCCCGTAGCGAACGCCGTTCGCCATCTCGATCGCAGCCTCGTCGGAGGCGTGCGACTGAACGGTGACGACGGGGCCGAAGACCTCGTTCTGCACGATCTCCGCGTCCTGACCGACGTCGGTGACGATCGTCGGCTTCACGAAGAAGCCGCGGTCGCCGAGGGCCTCGCCTCCGGTGAGGATCGTTGCCTTCGCATCGCTCGCGCGCTCGAGGAACCCGAGGACACGCTCTTGCTGCTCGGCTGAGATGACCGGGCCCATCCCGATGTCGTCGTCCGTTGCCGGATCGCCGACCGTGAGCGACTCGACCGCCTTTAGCGTCTCCGACAGCACGTCGTCGTAGATCCGCTCGCTGACGAGGATGCGCGAGGAAGCCGTGCAATCCTGGCCGGAGTTGAAGTAGCCGCCGATCTTGATCGCCTCGGCCACCGTGGAAGGATCGGCGTCGTCGAGCACGACCATCGGCGCCTTGCCGCCGAGCTCGAGGTGAACGCGCTTCACCGTGTCGGCAGCGTTCTTCGCGATCAGCTTGCCCGTCGCCGTGTCGCCGGTGAGCGAGACGAGGCGGATGTCGCGATGACGGACGAGCCCGTCGCCGACGGGGATCCCGTCGCCTGTCACGACCTGTAGGACGCCCGGCGGGATCACTTCTTGGGCGAGCTCGGCGAAGCGGAGCATGGTCAACGGTGTCTGCTCGGCGGGCTTGATGATCTGGACGTTGCCTGCGGCGAGCGCAGGCCCGATCTTCCACATCGCCATGAACAGCGGGTAGTTCCACGGGCAGATGCCCGCCACGATCCCGAGCGGCTCTCGGCGGATCATCGACGTGTAGCCCTCCGCGTACTCGGCGGCGGCCTTCCCTTCGAGGTTGCGGGCGGCGCCGGCGAAGAACCGCAGGTTGTCGGACATCACAGCTGGCTCGTCGACGGCAACCCACCACGGCTTGCCGACGTTGAGCGACTCGAGCCGTGCGAGCTCCTCCGCGTTCTCGTCGATGATGTCGGCGAGCTTCAGCAGAAGCTCCATCCGGTCCTTCGGCGTTTTGTCCTGCCACTCGCTCCACGCCTTCTTCGCGGCGTCGACCGCGCGCTCGACGTCCTCGGCCGTCCCGCGCGGGACCTCGGCGATCACCTCGCCGGTCGCAGGGTTCAGGACTTCCATCGTCTCGCCTGACGTCGAGTCGACGAACTCGCCGCCGATGAAGTGCTTCTGCTGGGTTACCGACACGCTCACGTCCAACCTCCGTTCGGTGAGATCGTGCGCAGCGTAACTCGGTTGCGCGGGGCGCGACAAGACACCGTTCAGGTAGAACCCCGCTGGCCGTGAGGATTCTCGTCGTCGGAACCGGCGGAGTCGGCTCCGCCTTCGCCGCCATCGCCCAGCGCCGCTCGTTCTTCGAGCGCATCGTGCTTGCCGACTACGACGCCGCTCGCGCGCGCGACCTCGTCGCCGGGCTCGACGACGATCGCTTCAGCGGACACGGAATCGACGCGTCGAGCGAGGACGCAGTGGTCTCGCTGATCCGAGAGACGCGCGCCGATGCCGTCCTGAACGCGGTCGACCCACTCTTCGACGTTCCGATCTTCGACGCGTGCTTCGAGGCCGGCGTCACGTACCTCGACATGGCCATGACGCTCTCCGAGCCACATCCGACGAACCCGTACGAGGAGGTCGGCGTCAAGCTCGGCGACTACCAGTTCGATCGGGCCGCCGGGTGGGAGGAGCGCGGGTTGCTCGCGCTCGTGGGGATCGGGATCGAGCCGGGCGCCGCGGACGTGTTCGCGCGACACGCTGCCGACGAGCTGTTCTCGGAGATCGACGAGGTCGGCATCCGCGACGGTGCGAACCTCACTGTCGAGGGCTACGACTTCGCCCCGACCTTCTCCATCTGGACGACGATCGAGGAGTGCCTGAACCCACCGGTGATCTGGGAGAAGGATCGCGGCTGGTACACGACGGCGCCGTTCTCGGAGCCGGAGGTGTTCGACTTTCCGGAGGGAATCGGCCCGGTCGAATGCGTCAACGTCGAGCACGAGGAGGTGCTGCTCGTCCCACGCTGGGTCGACTGCAAGCGCGTGACGTTCAAGTACGGGCTCGGCGACGAGTTCATCGACGTGCTGAAGACGCTCCATAAGCTCGGGCTCGACTCCAAGGAGAAGCTCAGCGTGAAGGGCGTCGAGGTGGCGCCGCGCGACGTCGTCGCCGCCTCGCTGCCGAACCCGGCGACGCTCGGCGACCGCATGACCGGGAAAACGTGCGCAGGAACGCTCGCCACCGGTCGCGGAAAGGACGGCGCGCCGAGGAAGACGTACCTCTACCACGTGGTCGACAACGAATGGTCGATGCGCGAGTACGGGTCACAGGCGGTCGTCTGGCAGACGGCGCTCAACCCGGTGATCGCGCTCGAGCTGCTTGCATCGGGCGACTGGAGCGGGACGGGCGTGCTCGGCCCGGAGGCGTTCCCCGCGCAGCCGTTCCTCGACAAGCTCGCCGACTACGGCGCGCCGCACGGCATCCTCGAGCTCGCCCCCTAGCGCGGACAGGCCTCCAACGGCCATCTGGCGATCTGACCGGCGCGGGGCGATCATGGCGTCGTCTCAGGTACGTGAGGCGAACTAGGATTGACGAATGGCGAAGGTGAGGTTGCGAGCGCCGCTCTCCGAGCTCGCCGGCGGTCGGCGGGAGCTCGAGCTCGATGGTGCGACGGTCGCCGAGGTTCTCCAGACCCTCGAGCAAGAGCACCCTGGTGTGAAGGGTTGGATCCTCGACGAGCAGGGCAACATTCGCGAGCACATCAACGTCTTCGTGAACAAGGAATACGGACGGGAGGAAACCACGCTCGGACCAGACGACCGAGTGCACATCATCCCAGCGATCTCAGGAGGTTGAGAACTGTGACGGAGCTACTCGTGGGAACGAAGAAGGGCCTGTTCGTGCTTCGCGGCGAGCCTGGCGCCGGCTTCGAGGTCGGCGCGCGCGCCTTCGCGGGCGAGCCTGTCGAGTACGCGATGCGCGACGCCCGCACGGGCCGGTACTTCGCTTGCGTGACCTCGGCGTTCTATGGACCCAAGCTCTTCCTCACGGACGATCCGACCGGCGAGTGGGAGCAGGCGCAAGGCCTGGAGCTCCCCGAGGGTGCGGAGAAGGCCCTGATCCGCCTCTGGACGGTGACAGCGGGAGAGGAGGATGGCTTGCTCTACGCGGGCGGCGACCCCGGCGTTCTCTTCGAGAGTCGCGACGGTGGCCTCCATTGGGAGCTGAACAA
>JAERMP010000304.1 GCA_016844515.1 Thermoleophilia bacterium
TTGGCGCTCTGCCCCCGCATGCCCAGGCGGCGGCCGAGGACTCGATCGGCGCGGCCAGCGGGATCGCGGCCCAGCTGCCACCCGACGCCGCCTCCAGCCTGCTCGCCACGACCGGCGACGCCTTCACCCAGGCGATGGGCATCGGCCTCCTGGTCGCCGCGGCACTCGCGGCCGCCACGGCCGTCGTCGTGCTCCGCTTCCTGCCGGCCCGCGAGTCCATCGCCGCGGGAGCGGAAGGCGCCGAGCCCAGTATGCCTTCGCTCGCCGATGCGGACCGCGAGTCCCTCGATCTGCAACCGCAGAACTGAAAGGAGCATTGATGTCATCCCTGAAGCGATCAAGCAACCTGGCGGCTCGGATGGCCCGCTGGAGCGCCAACCACAGGAAGAAGGCGATCTTCGGCTGGCTCGGATTCGCGATCGTCCTGTTCGCGATCAACATGACCTCCCCGATGAAGACGATCGTCTTCGAGACGTCCGGGCCGGGCGAGTCCGGACGGGCGGACACCATCCTCTACGAGGACTTCAAGCAGCCCGCCGGAGAAGAGGTCCTGATTCAGAGCGATTCGCTGACGACAGACGACCCCGCCTTCAAGGCGGCGGTGCAGGCAGTGATCGTCGGCGTCTCGGAGCTCGACGCAGTGGCAGAGGTCAAGTCGCCCTTCGACCCCGAGAACAGCGGGTTCATCTCAGCCGACAAGCACTCGGCGCTCGTGCCGATGGAGATCCGCGGGCCTTCCGAGGACGCGGCGGACAAGGTCGATCCCATCGTGGCCCGCGTCGCCGAAGTGCAAAAGGCGAATCCCCAGCTCTACGTGGGCTCGTTCGGCGAGAGCACCAACAAGGCGCTCCAGGCGTCATTCAAGGACGACTTGAAGCGAGCCGGCCTGTTCTCGATCCCGCTGACGCTGATCATCCTCCTCGTCGCATTCGGCGCGCTCGTAGCGGCAGGCATCCCGCTCCTGCTGGGACTCACGTCCGTCCTCGCCACGCTCGGCGTGGTCGCACTCATCAGCCAGGCGTTGCCGATGTCCGACTCCGTCTCGGCGATCATCCTGCTGATCGGGCTCGCCGTCGGGGTCGACTACACGATGTTCTACTTGAAGCGTGAGCGTGAGGAGCGCGCCGCCGGTCGCAGCGAGGAAGCTGCGTTGGAGGCGGCGGCGGCCACCTCCGGACGGTCCGTGCTCGTCTCCGGCTCGACCGTCCTCGTCGCGATGGCAGGCATGTTCTTCACCGCCGACGCGACCTTCGCCTCCTTCGGCGTGGCGACGATGACCGTGGTCGCCGTCGCGATGCTCGGCTCGCTGACGGTACTGCCCGCGCTGCTCTCGAAGCTCGGAGATAAGGTCGACCGTGGCCGCGTGCCATTCGTCCATCGCCTCCGCCGCGACGACGGCGAAGGGCGGATCTGGGGAGCGATCATCGATCGCGTGCTCCGGCGCCCGCTCGTGTCGGCCGTGCTGGCCGGCGGGCTGCTCATCGCCCTCGCGGTTCCCGCATTCCAGCTGCACACGGCGCAGCCCAGCATCGACACGTATCCGCAGAAGTTTCTCGGAACGTACAACCGCATCAAGGCGGCGTTCCCCGGCACGGAGAACGCGACCGTCGTCGTCATCAAGGCGTCGAACGTCGAGGCGCCGGCGGTACGCGAGGCGATCGGTGAGCTGAAACGGCGTGCGCTCGCAACAGGCGCCATGAACGAGCCGGTCGACGTCGACACGAACGCTGCGAAGACGGTAGTCGCGATCGCGATCGCGACCGAGGGCGACGGAACCGACTCTGTGTCGAACGCGGCTCTCACCACGCTGCGTGAGGACATCATCCCGGCGACGGTCGGAGCTCTGCCCGCGACCGAGGTTGCTGTCACCGGCATGACCGCCTCAACACGCGACTTCGCCGAGCAGATGAAGACGGTCGCGCCGCTCGTGTTCGGGTTCGTGCTGTTGTTCGCGTTCGGGCTGATGCTCGTCTCGTTCCGCTCGGTGGTGATCGCGGCGAAGGCAGTGCTGCTCAACCTGCTCTCAGTCGCCGCGGCCTACGGGATCCTCGTTCTCGTCTTCCAGCACGGCTGGGGCAAGGGGCTCCTCGGCTTCGAGTTCACCGGCGGCATCGACCCCTTCCTGCCGCTCCTGCTCTTCGTGATCCTCTTCGGGCTCTCGATGGACTACCACGTCTTCATCCTCAGCCGCATCCGCGAGGCCTACGACAAGGGCATGTCGACGGACGAAGCGATCTCGCACGGGATCAAGACGACCGCCGGAGTCGTGACCAGCGCCGCGATCGTCATGGTCGGCGTCTTCGCGATCTTCGCGACGCTGCAGGCGATGATCCTGAAGCAGTTCGGTGTCGGACTCGCAGCGGCGATCCTGATCGACGCGACGATCGTCCGGGCCATCCTCTTGCCGGCGACGATGAAGCTGCTCGGCGACTGGAACTGGTACCTGCCCAAGTGGCTCGAGTGGTTGCCGCGCTTCGAGCACGGCGGCTCCGTCGAGAAGGTCGAGGCGCCGCCGGCGCCTGTGCCGACCGGCTAGCTCGAGCGTCTTCTCAGCGCGGCCGCATCACCTATGCGGCCGCTCCACCCAAATCCGAAACGGAGG
>JAERMP010000305.1 GCA_016844515.1 Thermoleophilia bacterium
CGCCTCGAGCTCGGATTTCGCCATCGCGACCGTGCCCTTCGTGTAGGCGGCATCCGACGGCGGCACGTCCACCGTCGAGTAGCCCGGGCCACCCGAGCCCGACTGTGTCGGGTCGCCGCCCTGGATTACAAAGTCGGGCACAACGCGATGGACGATCGTGTCGTCGAAGTAACCGTCCTGCGCGAGCGCGACGAGTGACGCAGCCGTGTTCGGTGCGAGCTCGGTGTCGAGGGTCACGGTGAACGAGCCGCAACTCGTCTCGAACGTGAGCGCGTAGGTCTTTCCGTCCTCGAGCGGAGCGCTCGGGGCTTCGCTCGAGCCGGGATCGCGTGGCTCAGGCGCGTCGACGCCCGCGCACTCGCCCTCGGCAGGCGTCGCCGTCGTTCCAGTCGCTTCGTCATCACCACCACCCGAAGGCGAGCAACACAGCGCGCATCGCGTGCGATCCTATCCACCGATGGCGGACGTCCAGCGATGTGAGTGGGCCGCGGGTGGAAACGAGCTCATGCTCGCCTACCACGACGACGAATGGGGCGCCCCGGCGCATGACGATCGGCACCTCTTCGAGATGCTCACGCTCGAGGGAGCGCAGGCCGGGCTCTCGTGGTCGACGATCTTGCGCAAGCGCGAGGGGTACCGGCGTTTGTTCGCCGGCTTCGATCCCGCGGTCGTCGCCGGCTTCACGCCTGTCGATGTCGAGCGTCTTCTGCAAGACCCTGCGATCGTGCGCAACCGCCTCAAGGTCGAATCGACGGTAGTGAATGCCGCCCGGGTGCTCGAGGTTCGGGCCGAGCTCGGCAGCTTCGACGCGTACCTTTGGAGCTTCGTCGACGGAGAGCCGATCGTCCGCAACTGGCGCTCGCTTTCCGAGTTGCCGGCGGAGACCGAGCTCTCGCGTGCGCTCTCGAAGGATCTGAAGAAACGGGGCTTCCGATTCGTGGGGCCGACGGTTTGCTACGCGTTCATGCAGGCGGTCGGCCTCGTCAACGACCACACGGTCGACTGCTTCCGATACGCGGAGGTGGCTGGATGACGGCGCCCATTCGATATGCGCGAAGCGGCGACGTCAACATCGCCTACCAGGTCACCGGCGACGGGCCCTTCGACCTCGTGCTCGTGCCCGGCTTCTTCTCGCATCTCGAGATCGACTGGGAGCATCCCGAGCACGCGCGCTTTCTCGATCGTCTCGGGTCCTTTGCGCGGCTGATTCGCTTCGACAAGCGTGGAACCGGGCTCTCGGACCGCTCGGTCGGGATACCCGACCTGGAGGCCCGGATGGACGATGTTCGCGCCGTCATGGACGCTGCCGCGAGTGATCGCGCGGCGCTCTTCGGGTATTCGGAAGGTGGGCCAATGTGCGTGCTCTTCGCCGCCATGTATCCGGAGCGAACACGCGCGCTGGTTCTTCACGGGAGCTACGCCAAGCGCATCTGGAGCGACGACTATCCATGGGCTCCGACGTGGGCTGAACGCGTCGAGAACGCGGCAGAGATCGAGCGGACCTGGGGGGAGAACGTCGAGCTCGCGACGATGATCCCGCACGCGGATCCCGCGATGGCCGCTTGGTTCCAGCGCCGAGGACGTGCGTCACTCAGCCCGGCCGGGGCTCGTGACCTCATCCTGATGAACTCGAAGCCGGATGTGAGAGAGGTCCTTCCGAGCGTGCAGTGTCCGACGCTCGTGCTTCACCGGACGGGGGACCTCGACTGCCCGGTCGAGGGTGGCCGTTACATGGCCGAGCGTATCCCGGGAGCTCGGTTCGTCGAGCTGCCCGGCGACGTCCACGTTCCCTGGGTCGACATGGACTCGATGCTCGACGAGGTCGAGGAATTCCTGACGGGCGCTCGCCCGACTCCGACGACCAGTCGCGTGTTGGCGACGATTCTTTTCACGGACATCGTCGGCTCGACCGACCGCCTCTCGGAGCTCGGCGACGTTGCGTGGGGGGCGTTGCTCGATCGCCACCACACGACCGTACGACGCGAGCTCGAGCGCTTCGGTGGCGTCGAGGCGGATACGACAGGCGACGGCTTCCTCGCGCTCTTCGACGGTCCTGCGCGTGCGATCCGCTCGGCGCTCGCGATCCATGAGGCTCTGCGCAACATCGGGCTCGACGTCAGGGCGGGCGTGCACACCGGAGAGGTCGAGCAGGCGTCCGACAGGCCCCACGGGATCGCCGTGCACCTGGCGGCCCGCGTGTTGGGGGCCGCCGGCGCCGGCGAGGTGCTCGTTTCCTCCACGACGCACGATCTGGTCGAGGGCTCCGGTCTCGAGTTCGAGGACCGAGGCGAGCACGTGCTGAAGGGAGTCGAGGGCGCCCGCAGGCTGTACGCGGTTCGGTAAGCCCTACGCGCGCGTCGTAACCGTGATCAGGTCGGCGATGTTGATGAGCTGGATGGCCGTGCGCATCGCCTCGATCCGCTCGTCGTCGGAGACGACCTCGCCACCCTCGCGCCAGAGCGCCTGCGCTGTCACGAGGAGCTCCTGTATTCGCTCTGCCTCCTCGACGTAGCCGTTCCGCTCGCGCGAGGCGTTCACGGCCAGCCCGAGGGCTCCGATTGCGTCGCGCTGTCGGAGCCAGAGCATCGGCACGGCCATCGAGATGTATTGGTGGATCCGCGCGAACGTCAGCGGCTGGCCGAGAGACTTCATCTCCCGCGGCGTCGTCAGCGGTTGGGGCGGCGTGCCCTCGACAATGCGGCGGGCGTTCTCTCCCAACATGCCGCGAAGCTGGCTCTCGTTGAACCCGGCAGCCTTCGCGGACCGGATCGCCATGAGGAGGGAGTTCGGCTGGCGCCCGTACGGATAGCGCCCGGAAGCCCGCCCAGTCGCCCTGCAAGGCCCGCCATGTCGGCGATCCCTGCGTGAGCGATGATCAGCTGAACACCCTCGTAGCGTCGAACGAGCAAAGCGAGGTGCTCCGCAATCGGAGGAAGTCCGCGGCCGCCGTGGATGAGGATCGGGACGCCGCTCTCGACGGCAAGCTCGAAGATGGGCGGTAGGCGCTCGTCGTCGAGCTCGAACGCCTGCGCTCTGGGGTGGAGCTTGATTCCCTTGGCACCCATGTCGAGACAGCGGCGGGCTTCCTCTAGCGGCCGTTCGGTGAGGTCGAGCCGCACGAAGGGGACGAGCTTTCCACCCGCCCGCTCGGCGTGTGCGAGCGTGCGGTCGTTCGGGACCGTGAACGCTGGCTCGCGGTCGTACTCGTCCATGCAGAAGGTGAACGCATGCGAAAAGCCGTAACGATCGAGGCTCGCCGTCAGCTCCTCGTAGTAACCGTTCATTCCG
>JAERMP010000306.1 GCA_016844515.1 Thermoleophilia bacterium
GCATCCCGATCGCGCTCAAAGACGTCATCTCGACGAAGGGTGTCGAGACGACGGCCGGTTCGAAGATTCTCGCCGGCTACACCCCCGTGTTCGACGCGACCGTCGCGGCGCGCTGTAAGACAGCCGGCCTGACGCTTCTCGGAAAGACCAACACCGACGAGTTCGCGATGGGCTCCTCCACCGAGAACTCGGCCTGGGGGCCGTCGCACAACCCGTGGAATCCGTCGCTCGTTCCGGGTGGCTCGGGGGGAGGTACTGCGGCCGCCGTCTCAGCGGGGCTCGCTCCGTGGGGCCTCGGCTCCGACACCGGTGGCTCGATCAAACAACCGTCGGCTCTGTGCGGAAACGTTGGGCTGCGGCCAACGTACGGGACGGTTTCTCGCTACGGCGTGGTCGCGTTCGCCTCCAGCCTCGACCAGGTCGGGCCGGTCGCGAAGAACGTGCGCGACGTGGCGCTCCTGTACTCGATCATCGCGGGCAGGGATCCGAACGACTCCACGACGGTCGAGCTCCCCGAGCCAGTGCGGCTCCCCGATGCAGAGCGGCTCGACGGCCTGCGTATCGGCGTGCCGAAGCAGATCGAGTCGCTCGACGCGATCGAGCCAGGTGTGCGCGCCGCGTTCGAGCGTTCGCTGGAGTGGGCCAGGGAGCTCGGCGCTGAAGTGGGGGAGTGCGACCTCCCGACTTCCTACAAGTACGGGATGCCTTGCTACTACCTCATTGCCCCGGCGGAGGCGTCCTCCAACCTGGCGCGTTACGACGGCGTTCGCTACGGGCCGCGCACGGATGCGGCGACCTATCGCGAGATGGTCGACCGCACGCGCGACGAGGGATTCGGCCCGGAGCCGAAGCGGCGGATCATGCTCGGCACCTACGCGCTCTCTGCCGGCTATTTCGACGCGTTCTACGGCCAGGCGCAGAAGGTGCGCACGCTCCTCATCCGTGAGCATCGCGAGGCACTCTCGCGGTTCGACGTCATCGCGACGCCGACATCACCCACCGTCGCCTTCCCGCTCGGTGACAAGGCCGCTGACCCGTTGGCGATGTACGCGTGCGATCTCCTGACGATCCCGTCGTGCCTCGCCGGGCTGCCGGGGCTCTCGATCCCGTGTGGGCTGTCGGACGACCTCCCGGTGGGGCTCCAGCTCCTCGGGCCCCAGTTCGGGGAGAACACGCTTTTCCGCGCCGGGCACGCGCTCGAGCGGGCGATCGGGTTCGACACCGTGCCCCTGAGGTGGCGGACATGACCTGGGAACCGGTCATCGGGCTGGAGATCCACGTGCACCTGAGGACGCGAACGAAGATGTTCTGCCGCTGCCCGGTCGGGTTCGGCGCAGGAGAGAACACGCAGACCTGCCCCGTGTGCCTGGGTTTCCCCGGTGCGCTCCCAGTTCCGAACCGGGTTGCGATCGAATGGACCGTCCTCCTCGGGCTCGCACTCAACTGCGAGATCGCAGGACGGGCGATGTTCTCGCGCAAGCACTATCCGTATCCGGACCTGCCGAAGGGGTATCAGATCTCACAGTATGATCTACCATCTTGCATTAATGGTAATATGATACTACCAACTGCAGATGGTGACCGTGTGATCAGAATCGTGCGCGCACACCTCGAGGAGGACGCAGCGAAGACGGTGCATATCGGCGGTCGGACGGGTCGGATCGGTGGCGCCGACTACTCGCTCATCGACTTCAACCGCGGCGGGACGCCGCTCGTCGAGATAGTGACCGCGCCCGACATCCGGTCCGCAGACGAGGCGAAGCGCTTCCTCCAGCTTCTGCGCCAGACGATCGTCGAACTCGGGATCTCGGACGCAGAGATGGAGAAAGGTGCGCTCCGCGTGGATGCCAACGTCTCGGTCCGTCCGACGGACTCCGAAGAGTTGCGTACGCGGACCGAGCTCAAGAACATGAATTCGTTCAACTTCATCGCTCGGGGGATCGAGGCGGAGGTCGAGCGTCAGGTCGCGGTCTGGGAGTCGGGCGGCGAGGTACAGCAGGAGACGTACGACTTCGACGCTGGGACGGGCACGCTCACACCGCGGCGCTCGAAGGAGGAGGCGGACGACTACCGCTACTTTCCCGAGCCCGATCTCGTTCCCGTCGAGCCTCCTGCAGAGCTCGTCGGGCGGCTTCGCTCGGAGTTGCCCGAGCTACCGGCCACGCGCATTCGGCAAATCGAAGCAACGCTCGACCTCGACCGAGCGACGGTGCTCGTCACAGGCGGGCTCGACAGGCTCTGGGAGGACACGGTCGCGGCTGGGGCCGATGCGGTCGCCGCCGCGAACGTCATTGCGAATGCCGTCGTCGGAGCGGGCGTCGAGATCGGCGCAGTCGTGCCGGCGGAGCTGGCCCGGCTCGTCGAGGCGCGCGACCGAATCCCGCGAGCAGTGTTCGACGAAGCAATCGCGAAGCTGGGCGACTCTGGCTTCACCGCCGATTCGTACCTCGCGCAGGAGGCGGTGTCAGACACCGCGGAGCTGGCGCCGATCGTGGACGCGGTCCTCGCTGCGAACCCCGGCCAGGTCGAGGCCTACCGGGGCGGCAAGGAAGGCCTGCTCGGCTTCTTCGTCGGCCAGGTGATGAAGGCGACACA